>CADBUN010000001.1 GCA_902797825.1 uncultured Ruminococcus sp.
CAAGAATAAAATCGCGCCCCCCTTCAAGGAGGCGGAGTTTGATATCATGTACGGCGAGGGCATCAGCCGCGTAGGCGAGCTGATCGACTTAGCCGTCAAGGCGGACGTCGTACAAAAGAGCGGCGCGTGGTTCTACTACGGCGAGAAGCGTCTCGGACAGGGACGCGATAACGTCAAGGAGCTGCTCAAAAACGACGACGCGCTGCGTAACGAAATCGAAGCCAAGCTCTGGGAGAACACGGATAAGCTCACCTCCCGTCCCCGAAAGACCGCCAAGGCTGCCGCTGCCGCTCCCGCCGCGAAGGCGGCGCCGGCTCCCGCCCCCGCTCCGGCAGAGAAGAAGAAAAAGAGCGCGAAGATCGACATCCTTGTCGAGGACTGATCACGCTCCTTCCTCAACAACCTGACGGAGAATGACGGAGAAGCATGATGATTATTACTGCTGTTGAGCCTCGTAAAAAGGGGCTCTCCGCGCTCTATATCGACGGCGAGTTCGCCATGAAGCTCGATACCGAGGTGCTGCTCGCGCGGCGTTTTGACGTCGGGCGCGAGATCGACGACGAAGAGCTCCGCGCGTGTATCCGGGCGTCGGACAGCAAGCGCTGTAAGGATAAGGCGATGTGGCTGATCTCCTTTCGCGATCATTCGCGGCGCGAGCTGACCGATAAGCTGCGGCGCGATTTCACGGAGGAAAGCTGCGAAATGGCGGCAAACCGCCTGGAGGAGCTCGGGCTCTTGAACGACGACCGTTACGCGCGGCGCTATGCCGCCGACCTGGTCAGCCTCAAGCACCTGTCCGAGCGCGGCGTGCGCCAAAAGCTGTATGAAAAGGGCATCGACCGCGCGCTGATCGACGAGGTGCTCGGGGAGCTCTTCATCGACGAAAGGGCGCAAATCCGAACCATCATAGAAAAAAAGTACGCGCGCTCCCTTCATGACGAGAAGGGGCTGCGCCGATGTATCAACGCGCTGGCGCGGCTGGGCTTTGGCTACAGCGACATAAAAAGCGTGTTGAATGAATATACAGAAACAGAGGAACATTATGAGTAGCGTAGGAATTGTATCGCTCGGCTGCGCCAAGAACCGCGTAGACGCCGAGATGATGATGTTTCAGCTCCGTCAGGGAGGCTTTCAGCTGAAGGAGGATCCGGCGATGGCGGACGCCGTCATCGTCAATACCTGCGGCTTTATCGAATCCGCCAAGCAGGAAAGCATCGACGAGATACTCGAGCTGGCGGCGCTGAAAAAGGAAGGCAGGATCAAGGCGATCATCGTCACCGGTTGTCTGGCGGAGCGCTATCACAGCGAGATCATGAAGGAGCTCAGCGAGGTAGACGCGGTCATCGGCATCGGCAAGAACGCCGATATCGCCGCCGTTGTACAACAGGCGCTCGACGGCGAAAAGGTTGAGTCCTTCCCCGATAAAATGCGCCTGCCCATGGAGGGCGGACGCGTCCAGAGCACCGAACAGCACTGGGCGTATCTCAAAATCGCCGACGGCTGCGATAACTGCTGCACCTACTGCGCGATACCGCTGATTCGCGGCGGCTTTCGGTCGCGCAGAATGGAGAACATCCTCGAGGAAGCCGAGCGGCTGGTCAAAAACGGCGTGAAGGAGCTCAACGTCATCGCCCAGGATACCACCCGTTACGGCGCCGACCTCTACGGCGAGCTTAAGCTGGCGGAGCTGCTGAGAAGGCTCTGTAAAATCGACGGCTTGCAGTGGATCAGGGTGCTGTACTGCTACCCCGACCGCATCACCGACGAGCTGCTCGACACCATCCGCGAAGAGGATAAAATCGTCAACTATATCGACCTGCCGCTGCAGCACTGTAACGGCAGGGTGCTGCGCGCGATGAACCGTCGCGGCGATCAGGAGAGCCTGCTCGCGCTGGTGGCGCGCATCCGCGAGAAGATCCCGGGCGTCGTCCTGAGAACCACCATGATCGCCGGCTTCCCGGGTGAAACAGAGGCGGAGTTTGAAGAGCTGAGCGATTTTGTCGCCCAAACGCGCTTCGAGCGCCTCGGGTGCTTCGCCTACTCGCGTGAGGAGGATACCCCTGCCGCGCTGATGGAGGGACAGCTCGAGGAAGAGCTCAAAAACCGCCGCGCGGAGCTGATCACCGAGCAGGAGGCGCTGATCATCGACCGCTGGTGTGAGGCGCAGATCGGAAAGGAACTCGAGGTACTGGTTGACGGCTTCGACCGCTATGCCGACTGCTACTGCGGCCGCTCTCCCTATGACGCGCCGGAGGTCGATCCCTGCGTATTCTTCACCGCTCCCGATCGGAAGCCGCGTCCCGGCGACATCGTTCGCGTTCGCATCAACGACCATATCGACTGTGATCTGACGGGTGAAATGGTAGGATAATCACTTATGTAATTTGTAGGGAGGGCAATACTATGAAAAAAATGAATCTGCCCAACAAGCTGACGCTGCTGCGGATCATTCTGGTGCCGTTTGTCATCGCCTCAATACTGATCTATTTTCCGTTTCATTTTCTCGTAGCCGGTATTTTGTTCAGTATCGCTTCCATTACCGATGCTCTCGACGGCAGGATCGCACGCAGAGATAACCTGATCACCGACTTCGGCAAATTCGCCGACCCGCTTGCGGATAAGATCCTCGTGATCTCTGTACTCGTGTGCTTCGTCAAGCTCGGGCTGTGCGGTGCTGTTCCTCTGATCATCATCATCTTCCGCGAATTCACCGTCACCTCGGTGCGGTTGGTCGCCGCCGCGAAAGGCAAGGTCATCGCCGCCAATATGTGGGGCAAGGTCAAGACCGTCAGCCAGATCGTCGCCATCGTCGCGATCTTCGTGATGCAGACCGCGCTGGACGTCATCTCCCTTTGCCTGATCGGCAAGGTGTTGCCGATGTCCGAATACAATATCATGAAGATCACGCTCAACAGCAACTCGCTTTATTATGATCTGTTCAATATCTTCAACATCTTCAACGTGATCGGTCAGGTGCTGCTATGGATCGTCGCCGTGATCACGGTGATCTCGGGCGTCAAGTATCTGGTTGATAACAAAGAGATCATTTCGGATATGTAGCCCTTTGAAACGGTATTCGGCGCCGCGTGAAATTGACTGTTGCAAAATCAACGATAATCGTATATAATATAGAGAGTAAAGGCGAAGAAGAGGAGAAGTAATCCTGCCGAAGCTGACAGAGAGGATGGCAAATGCTGGAAGCCGTCTGAGTGAAAGCCGGATGAAATGCACCTATGAGCCGATGATGGGAAAGATCGCATAGATCGAGTATCGTCATCCGTCCGTCCGCGTTAAGGATCGTAAGGGTGTTTTATGACACCGAATTTGGGTGGAACCACGGCGCTGTCGTCCCTATGGATGACGGCGCTTTTATTTTGGATAACGGTTAGGCTCCCATCGGAAAGTACCCGCTATTCCTCATTCATAACGGGCTTTGACGCGGCAAGCCGCGGGGTATTAACCACTAGCCACTAACCACTTGCCACTGAATAAAGGATTGATTCTATGTTTGACACATTAAAAGCCGATCTCGACGCGGTGCTGCAGCGCGATCCGGCAGCGCGTAACCGGCTGGAGGTATTTTTCCTCTACTCCGGCTACAAGGCGGTTCGCAAATACCGCCGTGCCCACTGGTTTCATATACACAACATGAAGTTCATCGCCCGATGGCTCAGCCAACGCGCCCGACACAAGACAGGCGTCGAGATTCATCCCGGCGCGACCATCGGCAAGGGACTCGCGATCGACCACGGGATGGGCATTGTGATCGGCGAAACCACCGTAATCGGCGACAACTGCCTGATCTACCAGAACGTTACCCTCGGCGGTACCGGCAAGGAGAGCGGCAAGCGCCACCCTACCTTAGGCGACAACGTGATGGTCGGCTCGGGCGCCAAGGTGCTCGGTCCGTTCAAGGTCGGCGATAACGCGCGTATCGCGGCAGGCGCGGTGGTGCTCAGCGAGATTCCGCCCAACTCGACCGCCGTCGGCGTACCGGCGCGCGTGGTACGCGTCAACGGCGTGCGTCCCGATCTGCTCGACCAGATCCACTACTCCGATCCCGTGGCGCAGGAGCTGTGCCGGATGCATAACGAGCTTCGTCAGCTCAGCGATGAAGTGCAGCGCCTGAAAACAAAAGTAAATGAAAAGGAAGGTAAGTCATCATGATTCTGTATAATACCCTCGGCGGCGAAAAACAGGAATTCGTCCCCCACGAAGCAGGCAAGGTCAAAATGTATACCTGCGGTCCCACCGTCTATCACTACGCCCATATCGGCAACCTCAGAACCTATATCATGGAGGACGTCCTCGAAAAATACCTGCGCTATGACGGCTACGACGTCCTGCGCGTGATGAACATCACCGACGTAGGACACCTCAGCTCCGACGCTGACACCGGCGAGGACAAGATGCTGGCAGGCGCCAAGCGCGAGCATAAGAGCGTCATGGATATCGCGAAGTTCTATACCGACGCGTTCTTCTCGGACGCCGACAAGCTCAACATCAAGAAGCCCGACGTCATCGAGCCCGCCACCGCCTGCATCCCCGAATTCATCGCGATGGTACAGACCTTGATGGATAAGGGCTACGCCTATTTTGCCGGCGGTAACGTGTACTTCGACACCGCCAAGCTCGACAACTACTTTGTCTTTGGCAACATGAATGAGGAGGAGCTGCAGGTCGGCGTGCGCGAGGACGTCAGCGAGGACAGCAATAAGCGCAACAAAAACGACTTTGTCCTCTGGTTCACCCAAAGTAAGTTTGAGGATCAGGCGCTCAAATGGGAATCTCCTTGGGGACTCGGCTATCCCGGCTGGCATATCGAATGCTCCGCGATCTCCATCAAGCACGCCGGCGAATACCTCGATATCCACTGCGGCGGCGTAGACAACGCCTTCCCCCACCATACCAACGAGATCGCCCAGAGCGAAGCCTTTCTCGGTCACAAGTGGTGCCCCTACTGGTTCCATGTGCTTCATCTGCTCGACAAACGCGGCAAGATGAGCAAGAGCAAGGGCGGCTTCCTGACCGTTTCCCTCTTGGAGGAGAAGGGCTACGATCCCCTCGCCTACCGCTTCTTCTGCCTGCAGTCGCACTACCGCAAGCCGCTGGTATTCACCTTTGAGAACCTCGATAATACCGTACAGGCTTACAACAAGCTGATCGCCCGGATCGGCAAGCTCAGCCGCGACGGCGAGCCCGACCTTGCCGCCGCCAAGCCGTATCAGGACAGCTTCAAGGCGGCGCTGGACAACGACCTGAACACCTCTCTCGCGATCACCGCCCTGTATGACGTGCTCAAAGCGGAGCTCAGCGACGCGACCAAGCGGTACCTGATCGCCGACTTTGACCGCGTGCTCTCCCTCGGGCTGATCGAGGCAGCCGACGCAAAGAACGCCGAAGCCGCCCCCGACGCGGATGTTGACGTCGCGAAGATCGAGGCGCTGATCGCAAAGCGCACCCAAGCGCGCGCCGATAAAGACTGGGCGACTGCCGACGCGATCCGTGACGAGCTCAAGGCGATGCACATCGTCCTCAAGGACGGCAAGGACGGCGTCAGCTGGGAAATTGAAGCATAATACACGCGATAAGCGATACGAGATTTTCACAACAAATAGGGTTTTTTTGAAATCAGATCACCGAACACGAAATCCTTAATCAATCAAACAGCGCGGTCAAGCCTCGTCTATGAGGATGACCGCGCTGTCGTCATAAAATCGCCTGACCGGGCATATACTGTACCGGTGATTGGATGCAATTTATGATACTGACGCGCAGGAAGCTGACCGTAGCCTTCTCCTGCCTGCTGATCGGCGTGATCTCGCTGATCGTCGCCTCGTCTACCGCCGGCAAGGTGGTGGAAACGGTGAATGAACCGCGTGAAATCCCGATCTATTATGTCGATACCGGGGAGAAGGTCTGCGCCCTGTCCTTCGACGCGGCGTGGGGCAACGAACAGACAAATACCCTGCTCGATATCCTCGACCGTTACGGGGTAAAGAGCACCTTCTTCCTCGTGAAGCAATGGGTTGACAAATACCCCGACGACGTGAAGGAGATCGCCGCGCGCGGTCACGACGTTGGCAACCACAGCGCCACCCATCCGCATATGGCTTCGCTGTCTGCCGAACAACAGCAGCAGGAGGTTACAAGCTGTAACGAGGCGGTCGAGGCGCTGACCGGCGCCTGTCCTACCCTCTTTCGTGCGCCCTACGGCGAGTATGACGACAAGCTGGTACGCGGCTTGAAGGAACGGGGGATGTACTGTGTCCAGTGGAACATCGACAGCCTCGACTGGAAGAACCCCTCTCCCGACGAGATGGTCAGCCGCATTCAAAGCAAGCTGTGCCCCGGCTCCGTGATCCTGATGCACAACGGCGCCGAGAATACGCCGCAAGCCCTGCCGAAGATCATCGAGATGATCCAAAACGAAGGCTATACGATCGTCCCGATCTCCCGGCTGATCCCCGGGGGGGATTACCATACCGATCACGAGGGCAAGATGATCCTAAATGATACGGACTCCCGATAGAATCACAAAGATGGATTTTTGACAGATTTATACTAATCCTTGATATAACGAAAGCGCCGGGCTGACCGGCGCTTTTTGGTTTATATAGCATATTTTCTAGAGCGTATTTTTATTGATTTTCCTGTTTTTCAAATACCATCTTGCCGTCGTTGTCGCTTTCGACGATGAGCTGCTTGCCTTCGACGCGGTAGCTTGCCTTTTGTCCGCTCTCGACGATCATCTGCTTGTTTTCCTCGTCAACCTGCCACAGGATGGTCTGATCTCCCATCGAGGCGGTTGCCTGTTTGCCCTCGATCGTCAGCGTGACGGTGTTGCCCTTCAGCGCTTCGTTCATATCCTCGCCGTTGACCTCCAGCGAGATCAGCTGATAGGTGCCGTCGAGATTCTCTTTCTTGGCGCAGGCAGACAGGCTGAGCGCCGCCAAAAGCATACATATGATCAAGATGATTGAAGCTGTTCTTTTCATGTTTATCCTCCTGTATCAGCCGCCGTTTCGGATCGCGTCGAGCACCTGCTCCTTGAGCCGATCCAGCGGACTTTTATCCGGCATCAGCTCCGCGCCGCCGAGCTTGTGCTGAGGCAGAGACGAGGCGGAATGAAAGCTTTTCATCCGGATGACGATATGTTCGTTCTTCACCAGCGCAAAGAGCTTGTCGATCGTCGGACAGGTCTCTACCGCCCGGATGAGCTGCTCCTTGGTATGCTGTGTACCGCGCGGCGGCACGCCGCTCAGACGCGCGGCGTCCATCACCGCCTGCCGCACCTGAATCTTGAGGCTGTCGAGCGGCGAGAGGTCGGGAATCTGCTTCGGCGCCTGCTTCGGCAGCGAGGAGGCGGAGTTGAAGCTCTGCATCCGGATGACAATATGTTCGTTTTTTACCAGCTCAAAGAGCTTGTCGATCGTCGGACACGTATCAATCGCGCGCAAGAGCTGTTCGGTGGTATGCTGCTGTTTCCTCTGAGTCTGCAAGAGCCTGCCTCCTTTCCTCGGTGTTCATCGTATTGATGAGCAATATCGGTACTATTATAATCGAAATCCCTTGCTTTTTCAAGGAAAAAGTAAACATATTGTGAAGTTTATTTACAAGAATCCGACTTTGTGTTATCCTATACGCGTAGAAACCCGAAAAAAAGGAGCAAGTATGGCTTACCTAGACGATCAAAACGATAACCTGTATTCGCGCGGTGATCCGCTCGACGAGCTGGACAAGGAGCTCGCCGACCTGAAGGCGACCTTAGGCAAGCTGGAGGAGACCGCCCCCACGCCCGGGCGCCCCGAAGAACCGAAGCCGGACGAGCCGGAGAAAATGGAACAGCCCGGCGAACAGACGCCTGACGCGCCGGCTCCCGATAAAGCGTCAGACAGAGAAAACGAGGATACCATGAAACAGAAACCATCCAAAACACCCAAGCGCGCGGCAGCGCCGCCCAAGCCGAAGCACCGCCTCCCCCTCATCATCGTGGCTGTCGTATTATCGGCAGCGCTGATCATCGGGGTTGGCTTTTTGGCGATGAAGGTGCTCAGCGCCAAGAACGCCGATCCCAACGCCGCCCCCACCTCGGCAGGCGAGATGGTCACCATCAACGACTCGGAGATGGGCGATATCGAGCTGAAAACCGTCAAGGGCGCCGAGGTCAACACCTACACGGCGGAGAACCTCGTCACCGACGAAAACGGGGTGCCTGCCTACTATGAAAACGGCAAGAAAATCTCTCATCTGGGCGCTGATCTGAGCGAATATCAGGGAGAGGTGGATTTTGAAGCGATGAAAAACGCCGGGATCGAATTCGTCATGCTGCGCATCGGCGGCCGCTACTACGGCGACGACGGCGGCGTGTACGCGGACAAAGCCTTCGACGGCTTTTATGAACAGGCAAGGGCAGCCGGGCTGAAGATCGGCGCCTACTTCTTCTCACAGGCGAACTGTGCCGAGGACGCCAAGGAAGAAGCCGCATTCGCCGTCAAGCTGCTCGGCGGCAGAAAGCTCGACTATCCCCTCGCGCTCGACTGGGAGAATATCGCCGAGGATACCGCGCGCACCGACAACGTCACCGGCGACCAGCTCACCGTCATCGCCGAGACCTTCTGCGATACCGTGGAAGCGGCAGGCTTCAAGTCCATCGTCTACTCCAACACCCAGCAGATGTTCATCATGTATGACTTCGAGACCATGAAGGACTATGACTTCTGGCTCGCCGATTACCGCGCGTTCCCCAATATGTACTATCGCTTCGATATGTGGCAGTACACCATGACCGGCTCCATCGACGGCGTGAACGGCACGGTTGACCTGAACCTCAGCTTCACCGATTTTACATAATCGCCCGGGATATCGGAGTTCCCGAGAATACGGCGCCTAATACTAAGTAGCAATAAAAAGCTTTAAAAAGATATTAGCGGAGAATTTCGCAGAACAAGGCGGAGGGCGCAGGCAGGCTGG
>CADBUN010000002.1 GCA_902797825.1 uncultured Ruminococcus sp.
GCAGAGCGAGGCGAGTGACGCAGGCATACTGTCGTATGTCAAGGAGCTCAACAAAGCTATGCGGAATTTATCGCAATAGATGATAAAAGTTTTTATTAAGGATTAGTATTATTCTTCTTTTCGATCGCGCCCGGCGATACGACTGCCCTTGAGCACCCTCGCCTTGAAGCCCAGCTCCTCCTGCATCACGATGATCAGCGGTATCCCCAACAAGATCGGGAAAGCCGTCGAGTTGATCATGACCGTCGCAAAGAACAACCCGTAATCCACATCGGGATAGACGAGCGCAACGGCAGGCGTGATCAGCAGCGCCTCGATCACCGCAACGACCGCGATCACGAGGATATGGCGGAGGTTCTTTTTCGCGCTTCTTAAATCAAACGGCGTACGGGACAGCCTGCCCCAATAGAACCAGAAGCAGAACGGACCGAGGAAATTCGCGATAAAGCCGGCGATCGACGACCACCTCAGGCTGTTGCCGACGATATCGGTGATGAGGTTGCCGATCGCAAACGCGATACAGCCCGGTATCCCGAAGAAGATACCGTACACGGGCTGCAGCATCGAAACCGGGCGGATATCGGTAAAGCCCGGGATGATCTCCATCACCTTGAAGGGGATGGAAACGATCAGATAGACCACGATCAGGATGAAGATGATCAAAAGCGTTTTCAGCGGCGAAGGCTTCTCCCTGTTCATGAGCGCCTCACCGCCTTTCTCCGGGACGTCAGGCGCCTGACGTCAACGATCTCGGCGACATTACCGATGACAATAAACGCCGCTCCGATCAGCATAAAAACATCCGGCGTGATCGGCGTCACGATCGACGCGGGCATCGTCATGCCCCAAATCAGCGAGAAGATGATCTCCATCGAATAGATGATCGTCGCCGCCGCCGGCGTGGTGTTGCGCTGGGCAAAGATATTGACCGTCTGGGCAAAAACCACGATGAAGTAGGCGTGGATAAACAGGCTGGCGATGATCTGGGTGTTCCATTCGATCGTGGCAAAGGTGCCCGGCTGGATCACAGCCCATATCACAAAGCTGATGATCCCGACAAACAGCGCGATCAGCGCGGAGATCGGGACCGGATCGAAATCGCGCGCCGCCTCGTTGAGACGGATGATATAGTAGGCGCGGATAATACAGCCGCCGATCATCATCAGCAGCCCCCACATGCTGATCCTGCCGATCTTCCCCAGATAAGATACGAGAATTCCGATGAGAACCAGCACGGCGGAGATCCACGTTTTCTTATCGACGCTCCGTTTTTTCATCATCAGGATCACGGGCAGGATGACGACCGTCATCGAGATCGTGAAGGCGCCGGTCGATACGTCGAACTCCTTGAGCCCGTACTGATACATGACATTATAGCCGCAGTTCAATACCGATAGCAGCAGACCGGTCAGCAGCAGCTTCCTGCCGCCGCTTTTCAGCGCCGCCTTGATGCGCTTAAAAAAACAGAGGAACAGCAGCGCGGCGCCGATCAGGCTCGTGATCGCGGTCGTGGCGAACGGGACAACGCTGTTCGGAATACACGCGAAGATGATCACCTCGGTTGACCACAGCAGGGTAACACAGATCAGGCATAAATTAGCTTGTAATTGATTCATAGTGCGTACACTTTCCTTTTCGGCTTCTTCCGGAGCGCTTCTCCCGCGTCATGCCGGAGTGTTTGACCGTTATCTGTATGGATAGAAAGCGGAACCTTCATCTGCCCTACAGGCTGAACCGAATCCCCTCTATCCAAACTCCGCTTCCTCAGCGGAGAAACCGATCATGCCGGCTCCGTATCCTGTGAGGCGCCATAGCGCTCAATACACACGGCGACGAACGCGGCGGTTCCCTCTCCGTGTCTGTCGATATGCTTCGTAAAGCGCGGATCGGAACCATACATCTGTCCGAGTCCCGCCAGGATCGCGTCGGTGCAGGGATACAGCCGCCGGGTTATAAACGCCCTGAGCCGTTCGACCTGTCGGCGCGCCGGTTCTCCTTCGGGTGAGGCGCCGCTCGCTTTCAACGCGGCGAAGCCTGCCATCACGGCGTCCATCCCGTCGGACAACGCGTTCCAATCGTCCGCTGTATAATCTGCCGTTCGCCGCGCGCTCTCCCGGAACGCGTCGGTATCGCCCCAGCGCTCATACGCTTCTTCCGCATAGCGCTTTCTCCGTTCTTCCTTGCCAAGCATAGAAATCCTCCTTCTATCGTCCGCGCGGTGACGGCGACGATCCTGTTGCCGACGGCGCATTTACCGTCATCCTTTTGACCAGCGCGTAGACGCCGAAGCCGATCATCACCCCGAGGGTGTTCAGGATCAGGTCATCCACGTCGGAAAGTCTGGATACCAGCGGAAGCTGCAAAATCTCGATACTCAGCGAGATCAAAAAGCCCGTCAAGGTCACCTTCCAAAAGCTGTTCAGGCGTTTATACAGAATCGGCAGGATGATACCGGTCGGGATAAACAGCACCACGTTGCCGATGATATTCAGCAGCATATCGCTTTTGGTTTCATATTTCATGATATTCACGAACGGAATCCAGTTAATCCGTAACGGAAACACCGCCTCCGGCATGATGAAGAGCGGCTGAACGCCCTTGTTGACGATTTCCATCGGGAAGATGACATAGCGGATAATCACCGCGAGGTTGACGTACATCAGCAGGAGCATCGCCTCACGCTTCCAGTCGATCCTCCTGTTCCTGATCCATACCGCGATCCTGACCAAAAGCCAGATCGCCGTGAATACCAATTCTACTGTCAAAAAATGAATGATGATCATATCCTCATGTCCTCATGTTCCTACGCGCCGTCATTCACGTTTCATCCGATTGACGATCAGCACATACACCGCGCCGACCGCCATCAGCAGAACCGCCAGCAACAGGATCCACCAAACGCAGCCCATAAACGGAAATTCCTTGATGAAGCCGAACGCCCCGGCAGGACTGCCCCAGTTCAAAAAGAAATAGGGATAACGCGAGCCCTTATAAAACTCCCAGCCCTGACAGTAGCCGACGGAGGCGAAGATGACATACGCAAGCGGCGGCAGCACGACAAAGGGAACGTGCTTCATCCTCAGCTCCCCGTCAATCCCCGTGACAAAGAAATCGGCGATCGACGCGACCGGGACGATCACATGGGTGAGGATGTTCTGCAAATTCCACGCGTCATCGCGCGTAGGCGCCAGCATAAAGACGAATACACCGGCGGTCAGGGTGATGGCGACCGTCCCGACATACTTTATGACAAACCAACCGTTCCCGACCGCGCTTTTTCGGAGCAGCCGCACCGCGCCGATCGCACAGATCAGCGCGATCAGGATGATCGACTGAATCGTGAAGAACATAAAAGCTCTTGCCCCGACCTGATCGGCGACAGCGCTGAGATACACGCCGATCACCGCCGCGAGAACAACGATCCCCTTCAAAATCAGGGATACGGTATGGCGTTTGGATAAACGTTTCATAAACCTCTCTCCTTCTGAAACTGTCTGTCGAAATCACACATTTGCTGTCTATATCGTACCACAGTGCGAACGGTTTTTCAATCTTTTTAAGGGTTTTTATTCTCCGCGCCTTGATCACGGCTTGACACGGCGGATGCCTTCGTCCGGGAATCGTATCGACACGGCAAGGGCTCTCGCGAGAGGTTCCCTGCGGTCGTCTGTCCGGAGTCGTCGGCGGTATCGGTAATACTAAGTAGCAATAAAAAGCTTTAAAAAGATATTAGCGGAGAATTTCGCAGAACAAGGCGGAAGGCGCAGGCAGGCTGGCGCC
>CADBUN010000003.1 GCA_902797825.1 uncultured Ruminococcus sp.
AATTGGTGCGGAATTGGTGCGGAGTGTGTCCCCAAAACCCGAAAAACCATTGAAAATAAAGGAGATTTAGAATATATGAAATTAGGAATTGTGGGGCTGCCGAATGTCGGCAAGTCCACCTTATTTAATGCCATCACCAACGCGGGCGCGCAATCCGCGAACTATCCCTTCTGCACCATCGAGCCGAACATCGGCGTGGTGTCGGTACCGGACAAGCGGCTGGACAAGCTTGCCGAAATGTATGATCCCGAAAAATACACCCCTGCCACCATCGAGTTCGTCGATATCGCCGGGCTGGTCAAGGGCGCTTCCAAGGGCGAGGGACTGGGCAACAAGTTCCTGTCCAATATCCGTGAATGCGACGCGATCGTGCACGTGGTGCGCTGTTTTGACAACGACGATATCATCCACGTCGAGGGCAGCGTCGATCCGGCGAGAGATATCGAGACCATCGACCTCGAGCTGATCCTCTCGGACGCAGAGATGGTACAGCGCAGGATCGACAAGGCACAGAAAATGGTCAAGGGCGACAAGAAATTTCAGGTGCAGGTCGATTTCTTCAAGCGGGTGCTCGATACCCTCAACGAGGGTAAGCCGGCGCGCACGGTAGAATGTGACGATGACGAAAAGGCATGGCTCAGTGAGGTCGCGCTGCTGACCAACAAGCCGGTGATTTTTGCCGCCAATATGAGCGAGGACGATTTTTCGAACGGGATCGACAGCAACGAGCGGCTCAAACGCGTGCGTGAGATCGCTGCCGAACAGAACGCCGGCGTCCTGCCGATTTGTGCCGAGATGGAGGCGGAGATCGTCGGGATGGATAAAGAGGAGAAGGAAATGTTCCTCAGCGACCTGGGGCTGGAGCAGAGCGGTCTCGACCGCCTGATCAGCGAGTGCTACGCGCTGTTGGGGCTGATCTCTTACCTTACCGCCGGCAAGCCGGAGGTACGCGCGTGGACGATCAAGAAGGGCACCAAGGCGCCCCAGGCAGCCGGAAAAATCCACTCCGACTTTGAACGCGGCTTCATCCGCGCCGAGGTCATCGCCTTTGACGATCTGATCGCCTGCGGCTCGATGACGGCGGCGAAGGAAAAGGGACTGGTCCGCAGCGAGGGCAAGGAATACGTCATGAAGGACGGCGACGTCGTTCTCTTCCGCTTTAATGTATAAGCGAAGCAGAACCAAAAATACGCGAAAGCGCAGACGCGTCTCTCCTCATTTCTGACTGAATATACAACACATATGACAAACAACGCTCACGACTCGCAAAAGCCGTGAGCGTTGTTGTTTACTTGATGTGAGCCGAGCCCTCTTGTGCCGTTATGCTTGTATCATCAAGCCTTTTCCGCCTTCTGTTTGTTCTTGGAAACGAATTTGATGACGAACAGGGTACCGATCATCAGCATGACGCCGACAGGCAGGGCGATATACCAGCTCTTGACGAAGCCCGCTACGATAAAGCTGACAAAGGATACGCCGGCTACGGTGATCGCGTAGGGAAGCTGGGTGGATACGTGGTTGATATGGTTACACTGGGCGCCGGCAGAGGACATGATGGTGGTATCGGAGATCGGGGAGCAGTGGTCGCCGCAGACCGCGCCCGCGAGGCACGCGGAGATACCGATGACCTGCAGCTCGCCGGTCGGGAAGATCGACAGGACGATCGGGATCAGGATACCGAAGGTACCCCAGGAGGTACCGGTCGCAAACGCCAGCAGACACGCGACGAGGAAGATGATCGCCGGCAGGAAGTTCGCCAGCTGTTCGGCAGCGCCGCTCATCATATAGGCGACGAAGTACTTCGCGCCCAGCAGGGTAGTCATGTTCTTCAGCGCGGTAGCGAAGGTCAGGATCAGGATCGGGGGAACCATCGCGAAGAAGCCCTTGGGTACCTGCTCCATCGCTTCCTTAAAGGTCACGATCTTGCGGAGCATGAGGTAGACGATGGTGAATACCAGCGCGATCGCGCCTGCCCACGGCAGACCGACGGTCGCGTCGGTATCGCCGAACGCATCGACGAAGGAAGCGCCCTCCAGGATGCCGCCGTTATAGACCAGCGCAAAGACGGAGATACCGATCAGGAAGAGAACCGGCAGGATCAGGTCGATAACCTTGCCGTTGGGGTTGATGCCCTCGTTCTCGAGCTCCTTGTCGACTCTTTCGCCGGTGGTATAGAGGTCGTTCTTATACTGCGCGTTGTACTCGTGCATCGCCATGGAGCCGTAATCGAAGCCCATGACCGAAATCGCGATGATGAATACAAAGGTCAGCAGCGAATAGAAGTTGTAGGGGATCGCGGTGATAAAGAGCTTTAAGCCCTGACCGTCCTCGGCATAGGAGGCGACAGCCGCCGCCCAGGAGGATACGGGAGCGATCAT
>CADBUN010000004.1 GCA_902797825.1 uncultured Ruminococcus sp.
CCTTGATGAATCTGGAGAAATATCCCGCAAATCCTTTGCCGATACCTACGAAAATCTTCTTGAAGAAGTTGCCGATAGCCTTGAAAACCTTGCCTAAGTTCTTGGGAAGATTGACAAAGAAGTTCTTGAGATTATACCCCAATTTCTGGAACGGGTTGAGCTGCACATAATCAATATATTTCATCAGTTCAACTCCCAGCTTGAGTTTTGCGTCTGTGAGATAACTGTATCCACAGACGCCCGGTAAGATACAGTATGAAATAAAACCGTCTCAGTCGGGCGGCACGAGACCGCCCGACTGTGTTATCCTGAAAATTCGGGATCCTCCGGCGTTACATGCCGGAAATAAGAATCAGATTATTCGTCGAGAACGTTCTTGACTGCCTTCTCGAACTCTTTCTTCAGCGTATCTCTGCTGTAATCGTCTTCCTTGAAGAGCTTAGCGCCCAGGGTGCCGATCGGAGTCCAGAAGGTCTCGGCGATGTTGATCTGAGGAATGGAGAACTCGGACTGTGCGAGAAGAGCGGACAGAGCGGGGCTCTTCTTAACGGTCTCGGACTGCTGCGCGTTCTTGTTGGAGGGCAGCCAGTTGAGCTCATCCAGTCTGGTCTGCTGAACTTCCTCGCTGGTCAGGTAGTTAGCCAGAACCTGAGCAGCCTCGGGGAACTTGGAGTGAGAGTTAACGCCGATGAGCTTCGCACCGTTCATACCGATGATCTGCGTATCGGTACCCTTGATGTTGATGGTGGGCAGCTTCGCGGCGCCGTAGTTCTCGCCCAGTACGTTAGCGACGGTAGCAGCGTTCCAGGAGCCGTCGATACCGGCAGCTACGGTGGAGGGATCCTCAGCCATACCGGAACCGATACGGGCGGGATCAGCGCTGATGAAGGTGTCGCTGTACTGATGGAACAGGTTCGCAAATGCCTCGAGAGAATCGAGAACCTTCTCTTCGTCATAATCGTTGAAGATCTGGGTGCCGTCCTCTTTCAGACCGTTGTTGACCATGCCGCCGGTGTACAGAGGCATACAGCCGTAGAAGCCGTTGTCGATGTTGATCAGGCACTTCTTGCCGGCCTTCTGGCAAGCAGCGAGGATGCCCTCGAGGGACTTGGCGTCGTCATCGGAGACATACTTCTTGTCGTATACGAGATAGTAGCCGTTCTCACCGGTCTCGGGGTAAGCCAGCAGCGTCTCTTTACCGTCAACGGTCAGGGTGCCGGTGGAAACCGCGAAGTCGGTGTTGCGGGACTTAACGTCCTCGAGATAATCGTCAACAACGGGAGCGAGCGCGTTGCCCTGCTGGAGCTTGTTGATGTTGTTGCAGACAAAACCGAAAACGTCAGCAGCCTTATCAAGGTCGTTGAGCATCTGAGCCGCGGCGTCAGCCTCGCCCTGAGCCTGAACGTCGATGGTGATGGTCTTGTCGGGATACTTTGCGATAAAGTCAGCGCAAAGCTGCTTGGTCAGCGAAACCGCGTTATCGGGAGCCCATACCAGCAGAGAGATGTTGTTCTCGCCGTAGAACGGATCGCCGTTGCTGTTGCCGCCGTTATTGTTGTCGGTGGGCTTACCGCCGCCGCAGGCGACGAGCACGGAAGCCAGCATCAGAACAGCCAGCAACAGAGCAATAATCTTTTTCATAATGAATTCCTTCTTTCCAAAAAAATTTTTTGGACAGATGTACCGAGAATCCGGACCGGCACACCTAATCACTGTATAAATTTTACCATATGGTTAGGTCTATTTCAACTCCTTTTGTACTTTTTATCTAAAACATTAATTATGAGCTTGATTTTTAGGCGTTTTGCCTATAGTAATTTTGATTTATGTGTATATTGCATAAATGAGATATAAATTTTTTGTCTTATTTCACGAAGGAGCCTTTGTGCAATTTGTCAGTGTTCCTTTCGGTTAACACCGCGTTATGTTGTCACGCGGCGCCTTTTTTGTTCCGCACCGGAATTATAAAGTCCGATTGCCGAACTTTTCATTTATTTTCGTGTATTTTCACTAAAAGTCGCTTTTTCCGACGAAAAGACGCATTGACATCCGCGCCTCTTTCTATGTATAATATATAAGTATTTTTTATGATTCATGCAGGACAAACAGCGCGCCGGCGGAAGGACGCCGGGAGCGGCTGACCTGTCCACTATGACGGAGGTTCAAGATGAAACTGATAGATTTACTGCAAAAATGCGCCTATACGCTGGATTCCGGCTCGCTCGATATCAACATCAGGGATGTGATCTACGACAGCCGCAAGGTGATCAGGGGCTGCGCCTTCGTTGCCCTCAAGGGCTACAACGTTGACGGTCACAAGTTCATCCCCGACGCGGTGGAACGCGGCGCCAAGGCGCTGATCGTCGAGGATGAGGGCGTCGCCTATGAGGGCGTCACCGTCGTCCGCGTCAAGGACGCGCGCGCCACGCTGGCGTTGATGAGCGTCGAATTCTTCGGCAGACCTGCCGAAGAGCTGACGACGATCGCCGTCACGGGCACCAAGGGCAAAACCACCACCGTCGCCATGATCCGCTCGATCCTTGAGAACGCCGGCATCAAGACCGGTACCATCGGCACGCTGGGCATCCTCATCGGCGACCGTATCTACAAAACCAACAACACCACCCCCGAGAGCTATGAGATCCAGCAGGCGATGCGCCGCATGATCAGCGAGGGCTGCCGCGCGATGGTCATCGAAGCCTCTTCGCTAGGGCTGAAATGGCACCGCACCGACGGCATCCTCTTTGACTACGGTATCTTCACCAACTTCTCGAGCGATCACATCGGCGACAGCGAGCATAAGGACATGGCGGAATACCTCGCCAGCAAGAGCCTGCTGTTCAAGCGCTGCAAAACCGGCATCATCAATATAGACGACGAAAACGCCGACGGCGTGACGAAAGGTCACACCTGCGCGATCGAAACCTACGGCTACAGCGAGAATGCCGAGCTGGTCGCGCACGGCGACAAGCTGATCGCCAAGCGCGGCTTCATCGGCGTACACTTCAAAACCACCGGCGTCAAGGAGCTGAGCGTAGACGTCGCGATCCCCGGGCGCTTCTCGGTTTACAACGCGCTCGCCGCGATCGCGGTATGCCGTCACTTCGAGCTTTCCGACGAAAACATCCTCGACGGGCTGAGAACCGTCAAGGTAAAGGGCAGAGTCGAGGTCGTGCCGACGCCCGGTAACTACACCATGCTGATTGATTACGCCCACAACGCCGTCTCGATGGAGAACGTCCTCTCCACCCTGCGCGAATATAAGCCCCACCGCCTGATCACGATGTTCGGCGCGGGCGGCAACCGCCCCAAAAACCGCCGCTTCGAGATGGGCGAGGTCAGCGGCAAGCTGTCAGACCTCAGCGTCGTGACCGAGGATAACAGCCGCTTTGAGGACGTAAACGACATCATCGCGGACATCAAGGTCGGACTTGACAAGGTCGGCGGCAAGTACATCGTCATCCCCAACCGCATCGACGCGATCCGCTACTGCATCGAGCACGCCGAGCCGGGCGACATCATCGTGCTCGCCGGCAAGGGACACGAGGATTATCAGGAGATCCGCGGCGTCAAATATCACATGGATGAGCGCGAGATCATCGCCGATATCCTCGACGACCACAGCGACGACGAGGATGACAGCGGCAACCGGTAAAGGTATCAGGAGGAATGTCATATGCGATTACAGGAATCCGGCGAGATGTATCTGGAAACGATCCTGATACTATCAGAGAAAAAGAGCTTTGTCCGCGCGATCGACGTGGGCGAATACATGGGCTTTTCGAAGCCAAGCGTCAGCCGCGCGATCGGGCTGCTGCGCAACGGCGGCTTCGTTGAGGTCGGCGACGGCGGCGGACTGATCCTGACCGAAGAAGGCAGGAGCGTTGCCGAAAAAATCTATGAACGGCACAGATACCTCACCAAAATGCTCATGGAGATGGGCGTGGACGAGGAGACCGCGACCGAGGACGCGTGCCGCATGGAGCACGTGGTATCGGACAAATCCTTTGCCGCCATCAAAAACTACTTCCACTATAACGAAGAGGCGGCGTCATCATAACACCCCTCTTGGCACTCCTGCGGCAAGCCGCAGGGTATGCAACCCTTGAATCAGTTGAGAGTGGCATGAGGCGAAAGCCCCTGACGATTGAAATCATAAACCCATAAAACCACGTAGAAAAGAATCACCCACTACGGCGTACCGCAGTGGGTGTCTTTGTAATACGAATCCTTGATACGAAGCCTTTCGAGGCTTCGTCTTACGCGTTGGCGATCGCGTCGAGGATCGCGGTCTTGGGCTGTACGCCGATCAGGCGTGCCGCCTCGGCGCCGTCCTTGAACACGATCAGCGTCGGAACGCTCATGATGCCGAAATCCATCGCGGTATCCTCGCACTCGTCGATATCGACCTTATACACCGCATAGGAGCCGTCGGACTCGGCGCCGATCTCTTCGACGGTCGGGGTGAGCATTTTGCACGGTCCGCACCATGTCGCGAAAAAGTCTACGAGCACCACGCCGGAAGCGGTTTTCTCGGCAAAATTACTGTCATTTAAGTGTTCTACTGCCATAGCTGTACCTCCGTATTTTAGATTTGAGTTGATTATATCATACCAATCTATGGAATTCTATCATAAATTATGAACATTTTCAGATAATACTATCATAACCAAAAGGAGCGATCAATATGTATGACCTGATTATCATCGGCGGAGGCGTCGCTGGAATGACCGCCGCCATCTATGCCGCGCGTTCGGGGCTGTCTACGCTGATCATCGAAAAAGGCGGCTTCGGCGGACAGGCGGCGCTGACCGCGAAGATCGAAAACTATCCGTCCTACAAAGAGATCGACGGCTTTCAGCTTGCCGCCGATATCAAGGCGCAGGTGGACGCCCTCGGCGTGGAGAGCCGCTCCGCGGATGTGCGCGGGATCACGAAGGAAACCGACGGCTTCACGGTAGCCACCGACGGGGCCTCGTTTGACGGACGAGCCGTCATCATCGCCAACGGCGTGCGCCGCAGGGAGCTCGGGATCGAGGGTGAAGAAGCCCTGCGCGGTCGCGGCATCAGCTGGTGCGCCGTATGCGACGGCGGCTTCTTCCGCAAGAAGAAGGTCGCGGTCATCGGCGCCGGCAATTCGGCGCTGGGCGACGCGATCTATCTGGCGAACCTGTGCGAGGAGGTATCTCTCATCTTCCGCCGTGAACAGCCCACCGCGACCAAGAGCTACCTCGACCAGCTCAAGAGCTTCGACAATATCCGCCTGATGCCCCGGCACATCCCCCTCGCGATCAAGGGCGAGAAGCGCGTGTCCGCCCTTAGGGTGAAGAACCTCGATACCGGCGAGGAAAGCGACCTTGAGGTCAACGGCGTGTTTGAGGCGATCGGCCTGATCCCGGATAACGACCTCTTCGACAATGTCGTCGCGCTCGACGATCACGGCTACATCCTCACCGACAACGAGATGCGCACCAAGACGCCCGGTATCTTTGCCGCGGGAGATACGCGGCAGAAAAGCCTGCGTCAGATCGTCACCGCCTGCTCCGACGGCGCCCAGGCGGCCACCTCGGCGCATGAATTCCTGAAAATGAGACAGTCATGACAGCCATACAAAAGAGACTTTTCGCTTTACAGGATCAAGGCTATCGGGCAGGCAGCGTCAAGCTGAATCCGACCGTCAATCCGGATACGATCATCGGCGTGCGGATCCCGGCGCTGCGCGCGCTCGCCAAGGAGCTGAGGGGCACGGAGGAAGCCGGGCGCTTTCTCGCCGCGCTCCCTCACGCGTATTTTGAAGAATCCCTGCTTCACGCCTTTCTGATCGGCTATTGCCGGGACTTTGACGAGGGGCTCAGGGAGGTTGAGCGGCTCTTGCCCCACCTCAACAGCTGGGCGCTGACCGATTCTATGCGGATCAAAGCGTTTGACAAGGCGCCCGAAAAGCTCCTGCCGCCGATCGGGCGCTGGCTCAGCAGCGCTCACGCCTATACCGTCCGCTACGGGATCCTGTGCCTGATGAACTACTTCCTC
>CADBUN010000005.1 GCA_902797825.1 uncultured Ruminococcus sp.
GCCCTTTTCGACATAGGACGGGTTGTGGCAGGCCACGAAGTCCGCTTTGTTGATGTAATAGGGGCTCTTGATCGGCGCGTCGCCGAAACGCAGGTGGGAGATCGTCACACCGCCGGTCTTCTTGGAGTCATACTGGAAGTAGGCCTGGACGTATTTGTCGGTGTGGTCGCCGATGATCTTGATGGAGTCCTTGTTGGCGCCGACGGTGCCGTCGCCGCCCAGGCCCCAGAACTTGCACTCGATGGTGCCCTCAGCGGCGGTGTTGGGAGCCGGCTCCTCAGGCAGAGAGAGCTCGGTGACGTCGTCTACGATGCCGAGGGTGAAGTTGTGGCGCGGATTGTCCTTGGAGAGCTCCTTGTAGACAGCGAATACGCTGGAGGGCGGAGTATCCTTGGAGCCCAGACCGTATCTGCCGCCGATGACCTTCGCGGCGCAGCCGTTGGCAGCCAGCGCGGCAACTACGTCGAGGTAGAGCGGCTCGCCCAGCGCGCCGGGCTCCTTGGTGCGGTCGAGGACGGCGATCTTCTTGGCGGTAGCCGGGATCGCTTCGACCAGCTTGTCGGCGCGGAAGGGACGATACAGTCTGACCTTGACCAGACCGACCTTCTCGCCGTTGGCGTTCATATAGTCGATGACCTCTTCTGCTACGTCGCAGATCGAGCCCATCGCGATGATCACGCGCTCAGCGTCGGGAGCGCCGTAGTAGTTGAAGAGCTTATAGTCGGTGCCGAGCTTTTCGTTGACCTTGCCCATGTACTCCTCGACGATCTCGGGGAGCGCGTCATAGTACTTGTTGCAGGCCTCACGATGCTGGAAGAAGATATCGCCGTTCTCGTGAGAACCGCGCATGGTGGGATGCTCGGGGTTCAGCGCGCGCTTGCGGAACGCCTGTACCGCGTCCATATCGGTCATTTCCTTGAGATCGTCATAGTCCCAGATCTCGATCTTCTGAATCTCGTGAGAGGTTCTAAAGCCGTCGAAGAAGTTGATGAACGGAACCCTGCCCTTGATGGAAGCGAGGTGAGCGACAGCGCCCAGATCCATGACCTCCTGGGGGTTGGTCTCGGCGAGCATCGCGAAACCGGTCTGGCGGCAGGCGTAGACGTCGGAGTGATCGCCGAAGATGTTCAGCGCGTGAGACGCGACGCAGCGTGCGGATACGTGGAATACGGACGGGAGCAGCTCGCCCGCGATCTTGTACATATTCGGGATCATGAGCAGCAAGCCCTGAGAAGCGGTGTAGGTGGTGGTCAGCGCGCCCGCGTTCAGCGAGCCGTGTACGGTACCTGCGGCGCCTGCCTCAGACTGCATCTCTTCTACCTTGACGGTAGTGCCGAAGATGTTCTTCATGCCCTGTGCGGACCACTGATCGACGTAGTCAGCCATCGGGCTGGACGGTGTGATGGGGTAGATACCGGCAACCTCGGTGAACGCATAGGACACCCAAGCCGCGGCGTTATTGCCGTCCATGGATTTCATTTTTCTTGCCATGAGTTTTCCTCCTGTTTTTGCATTGCTGTAAGATGAGCTCTTTCTTACACCAACGCGGATTTTCCGGTCAGCCGGCGCGAGGCTTGACAGAAAACGAGCTGTTTTCGTCAAGCCAAAAAGCGCAGACTTATCCGCTTAATAGTTTATCACTTTTTGTCGGAGATGTAAAGAGGAAAATCACGTCTGAACCATCATTCTCGAGCGGATGGTACGGCGGATATGCCGCCGATTCGGAAGCAGGGCGCCGACAATCGGACGCTTCCTGGAAAGCGTGCCCGAAATATCGTCTTATTTTCACAAAATTTTCGGAAAAAGTTTGTTTTGTTTTTTCAAATTATGTATGGAAATTTTGCGGTATAATTGATAAAATATCAGTATTATAATAGGATGACCTGCATTATTTCCAAGGAGTTGAGTGAATGTATCGCAACATTATCTTTGATCTATACGGCACCCTGATTGATATCCGCACCGACGAGTATTCGCTCGATTTCTGGCGCAGGGCGGTACAGGTGTTCGCG
Source organism: uncultured Ruminococcus sp. (assembly GCA_902797825.1). GTDB lineage: Bacteria > Bacillota > Clostridia > Oscillospirales > Acutalibacteraceae > Ruminococcoides. The sequence goes on from CADBUN010000005.1 coordinate 2,013, forward strand.
ATGAACGGCGCTTCGTTCAGCCCGGGCGAGCTGCGCTCGAGCTATGAAAAGTACGTTCGCCGCCTGTCGATCCGCCAGCGCCTGAAGCATCCGACCTACCGCTGGCTCGATATCGACCTGCTCGGCGTGTTCAAGCGGCTGTATCGGGATAAGGGCATCGACGCCGACGAGCTGCTGCTGCGCGATACGGCGCACCGCTTCCGCGAGGATTCTACCGAGTTCATCCGCCTGTATGACGGCGTTATCGAGCTGCTCGAGGGGCTGCGTGACGCCGGAAAGAAAATCTACCTGCTCTCGAACGCCCAGGAGAGCTTCACCGTGCCCGAGATGGACGAGCTGGGGATCCTGCCCTACTTCGACGGGATCATGATCAGCTCCGAGGAGGGCGTGAGCAAGCCGCAGCCGCAGTTTTTCGAACGGCTGCTTTCGAAGTATTCGCTTGATCCGCAGGAGTGCCTGATGGTCGGCAACGATCAAAACGCCGATATGCTCGGCGCGCGCCGGGCAGGGATCGACGGGCTGTATATCCATCAGGAGATCAGCCCCGAGGTCAATGACGAAAGCGAGATCCGGGCCCGCTGGAAGATCATGGACGGCGACGTGAGAAAAATTCTGCCGATCATCCTTGATGCAAAATGATAGGCAGCACGCGTGCCTATACGCATCCGCAAACGACATTGAAATAACGGCTCGATGACGGACGACGTATCCTCCATTCATCGGCAAATAATCAAGGCGCAGTCGGTTGACTGCGCCTTTCAGACTGTAGAAAAACCCAATGTCATTCCGAGGAGGGCGATTAAGCCCGACGTGGGAATCCCCCTAAGAGGCGCAAAATCTCACTGATTAA
>CADBUN010000006.1 GCA_902797825.1 uncultured Ruminococcus sp.
GTTACGGAAGCGTGATGTTTCCCGAAACGCAAACAGAGACCGCCGATCGCTCGGCGGCCTCCGTGGATAGGAAAGTAGATTGCTGTTTCATGCGGCAGCTAATCGCGAATCAGACGATCAGGATTCACGGCTGCTGATTCTAATCCTTGATAAAAAGATTTCATCAGGTATTAGCGATAAATGGATTCGTATGATATTATACGCTCTGCGGGCCGAGGTAAGACCAGGGCTTGGTGACAGAGAGCTTGCCGTCCGGGAAGTACTCTTCGAGGGTGCCGCCGGGGCCGGTCAGCTTGTCGGTATGGATCAGATAATCGTTCTCTGCCGGAGAGTGGATGGTGATCGTCAGGTTATAGTCGCCTGCCTGGGGCAGCTTGATGTTGGCGCCGTAGTGAGGACCGTCGGAAGCCGCCATCTCCATGAAGGTGCCTTCGGCAGCGGTATTGCCGCTCTTATCCTCTACCTTATAGTCAACGGTGAGGTAGGGTACCCAAGAGCCCTTTTCGTAACCGAGCTTGTTCTCCAGCGCGGAGATATCCGCCTCGAGGTGGCAGTCAAAGTCCTCTGCCTTCTGTGCCTGGATGGTAGCGCCCGCGGACATATCAACCGGCTGGAAGTAGACGGCGGAAACGTTCATGAACCCAACCTCTTCGTCCTCGAAGATCGGGATCTCGGTGAAGCCGGCGTTATCCGCGGCAGCCTCGGTCGCCTTGGTATCAGCGGTCTTTTCCTCGGCAGCGGTCGTTGCGGCAGCCTCGGTCGCCTTGGTGTTGTTGGCGTTGTTGGAGCAGCCTGCGAGAGCGAGAACGGTCATCATCAGCGCCGCGACACACATCATGGCAAGAATTCTTTTCATTTTGCATTTCTCCTTTTGGATAAGATTTTATTTGAATTTACCTCTTCGGTATTCATTCACTTGATGGATTCCGGTTGATTTACTGCTTGATTCACTGTTTCGGGACTTTCCTGTTCAAGGGCGGCTTTTGCCTGCTGTTCCCTCAGCTCGCGTTTGAGCTTTTGAGAGCGCCTGATCTGGACGATAAACAGGATGATATAGACCACCAGCAGGATGAACTGCGGAACGATCGTCTCGGTGTGCGGATAGATACCGAAGATATCGAGCACGTCGTTGGTGGGAATCTTCTCGATCAGCGGCGTCAGACCGGGGATATAGATATTGACGTTATCGAGCGCGCCGCCCTCGATCAGCTCCTTGATACCGGAGCCCAGGAACGCGATCGACATCACCGCCATCAGGATGGACGTCGCGATGAAGAAGGGCTTGAGCGGCAGCTTGACGGAGAAGTAGCGGATCGCGATATAGACGATCACCAGCACGACGACCGCCGCCAGCACGCCCAGCCAGACATAGCCGACGCCCTCTCCCTTTTGGGCGTCCGAGATGATCGGCTGGTAGAAGAGGATGACCTCGGCGCCCTCGCGGAATACCGCCAAAAAGGCGGTGAAGCCCAGCGCGAACATCGAGCCCTTGGAGACGGAGCTTTCGACCTGCTTGTTCAGGTAGTTCTGCCACACCTCGGTTTCGGACTTGGAGAGCATCCAGTTGGATACATAGAACAGCACCGCAACCGCCAACAGCGCGGTAACGCCCTCGATGATCTCCTGATTCGCGCCTGCAGCAGCGTTGGCGTTCTTAATCACGCCGAGCGCCCACGCGGCGACAAAGCTGAGCGCGATCGCGAACAGCGAGCCGATATACACGGAGCGCACCTGCTTTTTGTTGCCCGATTTGATGAGGTAGGCGACGATACCGCCGATGACGAGGATCGCCTCGAGACCTTCGCGGAGCAGGATGATGAACGCCTGGACAAAGGAAGAAGCGGCGGAGCCGGCGGCATTGGTTCTCTGAACGCCTGCCATCTGTTCGAGCTTTGCCTGATCGTTGCCGGTGATCCGGGTGTAATAGGAGGCAAATTCCTTATCGGAGGTGTATTTTTCGACAAACGCCGGGGTGACGTCGGACAGCAGCAGCGCGTCCTGATACAGATCGGTTCTCAGGCGCGTGCTGGCGTCGTCATAATCCGCCAGCGAATTGTTCTTGACGGCTTTGCGGAGATCGCGGTAGATGAACTCGACCTCGTTCTTGCGCGCGCCGCTGATCTCAGCCATCGTGCGGCGCTCAAAGCCGCAAACCTCATAGTAGCCGTAATAGCCCTGCTGGGCGCACTGGTAGGCTTCATCGGTAAAGCCGTTTTCCAGATTATGATGCCCTGCCTCGATGACCTTGTCGATCGCGTAGGCGACCTCGTTCATATTCGTCGAGGTGCTGTCGGGAAAATAGACGGGCTTCGCCTCTTCCCACGTCGCGTAAAACGGCGTTGCCTCAGCCGCCGAGATATTCACACAGCATACCGCCGCGAGGATCATCAGCACAGCCGCCAAGGCGGAAACTCTTTTTATCTGAGAAGTCATAGATTACCCTTCCAAACATAAAATACGATTCGGATTAGCTTGTGCTAATCTAGTTAGTCCCAGCTAACCGACGGGTAAAATATATCACAGACCACAAAAAATGTCAAGCATGAAAAAGGAGATTTTCCGTGCTTGACATCATCTTTCATCATATTGAATAAAAGTGAGTTACCGATATAGTTAGCTATTGGTAACTCTGTCGCTTTTCGCGGAAAGCACCCATCACGCATGATGGACCGTCAGGCTGCCGCCGTCCATGCGATAGACGCGATCGGCATATTTCAGCGTTTCGGCGTCATGCGAGATCACCAGCACCGCCGCGCCGGCATCCGCCGTCTCTCTCAAAAGCTTCAGCACCACCGCGGTGTTCTCGTCGTCGAGATCGCCTGTCGGCTCATCGGCGAGGATACACCCGGGCGCGGTCATCATCGCGCGCGCGATCGCCATCCGCCGCAGTTCGCCGCCCGACAGCTCCGAAGGCATCGCGTCACGCAGGTCGGCGATCCCGAGGTGTCGCATCAGCTCCTCTGCCCGTTGGGCGTTTTCAGCGGTTCGCTTGCCGTACATCATCGTCGGCAGCAGGATGTTTTCCGTCACCGTCAGCGTATAGACCGCGCTCACCCCCTGGGGAATCACGGCGATATGGCGGTTGCGAAACGCGGACAGGCGTTTATCATCCATTTGGTACAGGTCAACGTCATCCGCTTTCACAGTGCCGGAGGAGGGCTGCAGCAGACCGCCGAGGAGATTGAGCAGGGTGGTTTTGCCGCCGCCGGATCGTCCGGTGATGACCGCGAGACAGCCGCCCTCGAGCGCAAAATCCGTCTCGTGTAAGGCATAAAAGAAGTTGGCGCCGTCTCGCTGACGGGGGAACTTCTTGGTGATTTTGGTCGCAATTAATTTCATCAGCTCTCCCCCCTGAGTATCACGCCGGTATCCTGCCGGGAGACCTTCCCGGCGGAAACAGCCGCCGTCAAGGCGCCGGCGAGCATCGTCGCCGCTACGGTGACCGCGCCGACGGCGACGATCGTCCCTGTCGCGGGCAGCAGGAACGGCACGCCGATGGCAGCGGTAAAGGAATCCGCAAACAGCAGCCCGATCAGCAGGCTCAGCAGGATTCCGCCGACGCTGCCGGCACAGGTGAGCATCAGCGCTTCCCTGAACACGATCGACGACAGCATCCTGCGGGACGCGCCGAGCACGCGCAGGACGGCGAATTCTTTCTTTCGCTCTTGGTTAATCATCGAGAAGGAGATCGCCATGATGATCAGCGATAACAGCCAGATGACCGCGATCAGTACGCCGATCGCGGAGGATACGCCCGACAGGCTGTCCGAGACGGAGGAGATCATGCTCTTTGCCCGGATCGCCTTGACGCCGCGCACGTGCAGGTTGATATCGCTTGTCACGTCGTCGATATCATAGTCATCGCGCACCTTGAGCAGCACCGAGGAGATCACCTGATCGGGATCGGAGCCGTTGTAATCGACGAGCTGCTTCACCTGAGCCGCCTGCATGAGCTGCTTGACGGTATTGACGTTACAGTAGATCGCGGTATCGAGCTCGGTACCGGTACGCTCCAGCTGACCGACGACATTCACCCTTTGGTCAAAGAGCTTGATATCGTCGCCCGTCGATACCTCGACCGTCGATCCGACGATCACGTCGCCGTCGGACAGCGTCTTGCCGTAGCTGCGCTCGATCCACGGCGTCACGGAAAAGTCGGTTTCGGGATCAAAGCCGATGATCTGAACCCGGACGCTGCAGCAGCCTGCCTTCGCCGACACCAAAAAATACTGGGGCGAGAGCTTCTCTACGCCGGCGATCTCTTCTTCGATCTCGCCGAGCACGGTATGACGCATATAAAACGCGCCGGGGTTGCCCTGCAGGATCACGGACTCATAGCTGCCCTTCGTCGCCGCCTCATAGGGCACGACGATGATATCCGCGCCGAGCCGCGACTCCAGGCTGTCGATCCCGTTGCGCAGGCTCATGACCGCCAGCGAGCCGCCGAACGCCGATACCGCGAGAAAGACGGAGAGGATCAGCAGGGCGACGCTGCGGGCAGGCTTTTTGATGAGGTTAACAAAGGGTAAGGATCGGATACTTTTCATCTCAACGGTCTTTCCTGATACTCATGATTCCGCTGACAACCGACACGAACGCGATCCCGACGCTCAGCAGCATCGTCCACGGCTTCATCGTCGCGCGGCAGGACATCGACGGCATCATGCACAGGGACAGGATCACGCCGGGGATCAACAGCTCGACGACCGCGACAGCCGCCGTGAGAAACGCCAAAACGGTCTTAGCCTTCCCCTTGCACACAAAGCCCAAAACGGTCAGCAAGACCAGCACGGCGCCGATGATCGTAATGACGGTGTTGGCGGTATGACAGTGCATATCCGCGCCGCAGCGCGTCTTAAAAAACGTCAGCGAGCCGACGGTCAGGATCACCGCCAGCAGGAGGTTGAGGATTTCGGTACTTTTCTTCTTTATCTTCAACAAGGAATTCACACCTTTCCATAACAAATAGCGATAACGAAGGTCGGAATGGAGGAGGTAATCCCCGGTTAGGATCAACTCTTCGACCTGCTCCGCGTGACACAACAGACCGCCATCTGATTAAGACAACACCATAGCTTCATTATCAATTTCAAATATTAGCATATGCTAACCAACTTGTCAACCTGCTTTTTTACCACAAAGGCGGCGGATCAAAAACGGGATTTTTGCCATTTGGAAGATTTTTCAAAAAACTATTGACAAACGGACACAGACTCGTTATAATGAGTTAGTCGAAGCTAACCGGCTGCTTTCTCGTCTTGATGTAGGGACGTTCCTCAGCCGGAGACGGCACCCCTCTGTCATCCTGCGGATGACACCTCCCCCGTGGGGAGACCTCATTGATCGTCCGCA
>CADBUN010000007.1 GCA_902797825.1 uncultured Ruminococcus sp.
AAGATTATGTCCACATTTTTGACAGAGACCTTGACAGTCTCCCCTGCAAAGGAACTTGGTCGGCAGCTCTAACAGGATATCCGACGAGCAAAGCTCATCGAGATCCAGGCTGAGGTCGGGCGCTTCGATATAGTCGTCGTTATATTCTTCTTCCAGATTGTCGATAATCTTATGAGAAAAATGATAATTGATCGGACGCTCGATCGGGACAAGACAGCGGCTGCAGGCGGTATGATACGTAAACGACGCATCTATCTCCAGCGTGACCATGCCTGCCTTGTTCTCAGCGTGCGCGTGAATCTCAACGGGTGAATTGAATGGACGTTCACCGGCTATCTCCACATCGCTCAGCGAGAGCGCATAACTGACGTCCTTAGAGGCGCCGTCGGAAACGAAAAGCTCTTTCAGATCTAACAGCATACTACCTCCGATGAATCCGCACAGTTATCTACATTAAAACGCTAATTTGTATTATAATAAAACAGACAGTTTTTGTCAAGTAAAAATCAAAGATAATCTGTGATTTTTCTGATCAGACAGGAGAACCGCTGCCACGCGCACGCGAAAGCAGCCCGATTCCTCATACCATTGTTTTAAACCGCAAAACGAAGAGCCCGCGCCGAAAGCAAAAAGCCGCCCCGTCAGGAGCGGCATAATGAATCGCAGGGATCAGATTTCCTCACAGACAGCCTTCAGTCCGCCGGGGAGCGCAGCCTCATCGGAGGAGATCAGCAGCGTGATATGCGCTTCACTCTCCTTGGAGAGCGCGTCGAGCTGCGTGACAAATTCCTCGATGCCTTCTACCCCTTCGGTCGCAATCTTGAAGGTAGAATCCACGAAAATATCGGTAACGTCATAGTTACCGGCGCAAATACCGCTGATAAAGCCGAGAAGCATCGGATAGCCCTTGATGCCGTAAACATCGGTATCAACCAGACGCGCCTTATGGGTGACGTCATAGGTCAGTCCCGAGCCCTTTTCGATGACGACAACGTTACCGCTGCTCTTCGCTACAGCCTCGTTCGCGAGCTGGATGAGCTTCTTGGTCTTACCGGAGCCTTTCTTGCCAATAATTAATGTAACCATTTGAACATTCCTCCTGTGTTATATTATGATAACAACATTTTTTAATGTAAAGAAGCGGTCAGCCTGAATCATCAGGTCAGGATCGGACACAAGCGTCTTTTCCGTTCACCGCTGTTGAATGACGTGAATTACTGTAATCTCGCTTCGAGATCCGCCTTCAGATCCTCATAGCCGGGTTTGCCGAGCAGAGCAAACATATTCTTCTTATAGCTCTCGACGCCGGGCTGGTTAAAGGGGTTGACGCCGAGCAGATAACCGGAGATCGCGCACGACTTCTCGAAGAAATAAATCAGATAGCCAAGGTTGAATTCATCCATCGCGTCGACGTTAAGGATGATATTCGGTACGCCGCCGTCGGTATGAGCCAACACGGTACCCTCGAACGCCTTTCGATTGACATACTGCATGGTCTTGCCGGAGAGGAAGTTCAGTCCGTCAAGGTTTTCGGGATCGGTGCCGATCGTGACTTCACGCTGTACCTTATCAAAGAGAACGACGGTCTCGAACAGATCGCGGCTGCCGTCCTGGATATACTGTCCCATGCTGTGCAGATCGGTCGAGAAGATCACGGAAGACGGGAAAATACCCTTCAGGTCCTTGCCCTCGGATTCGCCGAAGAGCTGCTTGAACCACTCATTCATCATGACAAACGCGGGCTCGTAGCTGACCAGCAATTCGATCGTCTTGCCCTTGCGGTACAAAAGGTTGCGGATTGCGGCATACTTGTAGCAATCATTGGTGTTGAGGTCGGGGTTATTGAACTCGTCCTGAGCAGCCTTTGCACCGTTCATCAAGGCATCAATATCCGCACCGGATACAGCGATCGGCAAAAGACCGACAGCAGTGAGGACGGAATAGCGGCCGCCGACATCGTCCGGAACAACAAACGTCTCGTAACCTTCGCGGTCGGCAAGCGACTTGAGCGTGCCGCGCGCCTTATCGGTAGTACAGAAAATATGATCCTTTGCTCCTTCTTTGCCGTACTTCTTCTCGAGCATCTCGCGGAATACGCGGAACGCAATCGCGGGCTCGGTAGTAGTGCCGGACTTGGAGATCATATTGATAGAGACATCCTTGCCCTCACAAATCTCAAGCAGCTCAGCCAGCGCGTTAGAGCTGATGGAGTTGCCGATGTAATAGATCTTGGGAGTGTCCTTGCATAAATCATTGTAGTTCGGGGATTTAATGAAATCGATAGCGGCACGGGCGCCCAGATACGAGCCACCGATACCGATCACGACGAATATATCGGAATTGGACTGAATCTTTTTCGCAGCCGCTTTGACGCGCGCGAACTCTTCTTTGTCATAGTCAGTCGGCAGGTTAAGCCAGCCGGTGAAGTCGTTTCCCAGACCGGTACCGGAATGGAGCGCTTCATGAGCCGCTTTAACAGAAAGTGCGATACCGGCATATTCGTCCTCTCTCAAGAAGCCCTGTAAATGCTTATCGCTTAGAGTTGTAGGCATAATTACCCTCCTTATTATTCCCAAGAAGAAATATACATACTTCTTCTTATAAGTTTAATCGTATTATACTATATTTCAATCGTCTTTGCAACATTTTTATCCGATAAATTCTGAACGAATTCTAAATTTTGATAGAAAACACGCTTTCAAACACTATATCTAGTGATGAAAGAACGGAGAAAAACCGTGATCCTGTCACAAGGGCTGACACCTCCTGCCATCCCTCATAACCGCTACATCCTGACAGCGGAGCAAAGCAACAGCTTCATCACGGACAAAAAGCTCTTCTCCTCTACCGACTCCTCTGCCTTAACGGCAAAGGAAGCGATTTCTTCGTCATGCAGGGTAAACCGTAAGCTGCCCAGGACGTCGCCTTCTTGTACCGGTGCCGCTACGCTCTCAGGCAGATCGAGCGTTTGGGTGATGCCGTCCGCTTCCCCCTTCGGAACCGTCAGGAAGGCAGAATCCTCACAGGAAAGGGATACCGACTCCTGCATACCGCCGTCAACCGCGAGCGGGGCGAGCGTTTCGCCTAAGCTGAGCTGCTTGCTCTCAAAATTCGCGAATCCGTAATCAAGCAGCGCTGCCGCGTCACGAAAGCGCTCCTTTCCGCTGTCAGCGCCCAGGATGACGGCGATCAGGCTGAGACCGCCGCGCTGTGCCGTCGCGGAAATACAAGAGCCGGCGTCTCCGGTCGTGCCGGTTTTCAGCCCGGTGATACCGTCATAGGAACGAAGCAGCTTATTGGTATTGACGATCTGGGTTTTTCCGTCGCGCAGGTTATCGAGCCAGATCGTCGTATAATCATAAATCTTCTCATGCTGTATCAGCTCACGCGACATCAGCGCCACATCATATGCCGAGGTGATATGCCCCTCTTCATCGAGACCGTTACAGTTTTTAAAGGTGGTATCCCCCATTCCTAATGCGGCTGCCTTCTCGTTCATGGCGGTAACAAAATCGTTCTCGCTTCCGCTGACAGCTTCAGCCAGCGCAACAGCGGCGTCGTTAGCGGAGGCGACAGCGGTCGCCTTAATCATATCATCCACCGTCATCTGCTCGCCCTCCTCCAGCCAGATATCGGAGCCGCCCATGGAGGCGGCGTGAGCCGACGCCGTGACCACATCATCCATATGGAGCTTACCGCTGTCGATGGCTTCCATCACCAGCGTCAGCGTCATCACCTTGGTGATAGACGCACAGGGACGCTGTTCGTGCATATTTTTCTCGAAAAGAATTTTCCCTGTATTGGCGTCCATCAGTACCGCCGAGGGAGCGGAGAGCTCCTCTCCCGACAAGGCAGAAGCAGGAATAACCGCAACCGTTAAAAGGATCAATACCATAAAAGCAACTATTACATATTTCATTCTCATAAAAAGCACCTCTCTCATAATAGTTATGAGAGAGGCGGTGTATTCATGCATCAGAGCGACTACATCGTGATGCGTTCGTCGCGGATATTGCGGGTTAGATTTCATCGATCAGGCAGACCGCTGTAGCGGACATGCCCTCCATCGAACCGGTAAAGCCCAAGCCCTCCTCCGTCGTCGCCTTTACGCTGACGGCATTCTTCTTCAAGCCGCAGGCGACGGCGATATTTTCGCGCATTTCATTAATATAAGGCGAAAGCTTCGGCGCCTGTGCGCAAATCGTACAGTCGATGTTATGAGGCTTGAAGCCGGATTCCTTGAGCAAGCCGATCACATCCCATAACAGCTTGATGCTCTCGGCGCCCTCATAACGCGGATCCGTATCGGGAAAATGTTTGCCGATATCACCCAAAGCCGCCGCGCCCAAGAGCGCGTCCATCACGGCGTGGAGCAGCACGTCTGCGTCGGAGTGACCGTCCAGTCCGCGTTCATAGGGAATCTCAACGCCGCCGAGGATCAGCTCCCTGCCTTTTTTGAAACGATGGACATCATATCCGTGTCCGATTCTCATATCATCACTGCCTTTCCTGTAAAGCTTAATTCTATATCAAGCCGGGCTTCATCCATACTCAGCCTGACGATCAACAAATCACTTTCTCTTAGCCAAAAGCGCCTCCGCGAGGGTAATATCAACCGGCGTGGTAAGCTTGATATTGCTGTAATCGCCGCGGATCAGGCGCACCTTCTCGCCGTTCACCTCTACCATAGAGCAGTCATCGGTGACGGAAAGCTGCTTTTCAACCGCGTTCGCCATTGCACGGCGATACAGGCTCTTTTCAAACACCTGGGGCGTCTGTACCGCCCACATGGAGGAGCGGTCGGGCGTAGACAGTATCCAGCCGTTTTCATCCGCTACCTTGACGGTATCGGTGACGGGTGTTCCGGGAGCCGCCGCGCCGCAGTCAAAGGAAGCCCTCAAAACCTTTTCGATCAGCTCCGGCGTCACCAGCACCCGCGCCCCGTCATGGATCGCATAATGCGTCGTCCGCTTATCGGCGGCAAAGACGCCTTTTTGGACGCTTTCTACCCTGGTAGCGCCGCCTGCGATCACCGAGCTCACCTTCCGAAAGGCAAAGGCAATATGCGCGATATCCTCGATATCCTTTGAACGCGCTACCACGATGATTTCGTCAATCTGTGAACACTGCTGAAACGCCTTGAGCGTATATTCGATCGCGGCGTGACCGTTGAGGGGGATCAACTGCTTGCTGAGCTTATAGCCCATCCGGGTACTGTCCCCTGCCGCGACGATAATTGCGGATGTAAATCTTTCAGCCATTTATACCTGCTCCAATGCCTGCTTGATATCGGCAATAATGTCCTCGGGGTTTTCGATACCGACCGACAGGCGCACCATGTTCGGCGCGATACCGGCGTCGATCAGCTGCTGATCGGAGAGCTGGCGGTGCGTTGTGGTAGCGGGATGGAGCACGCAGGTGCGCGCGTCGGCGACATGGATCACAATCTTAGCGAGCTTCAAGCCCTCCATGAAGCGAACGGCTCCCTCCTTGCCGCCCTTGACAAAGACAGAGATGACGCCGCAGGTACCGTGAGGCATATACTTCTGCGCCATCGCATAATACTTGTTGGATTTGAGACCGGGATAATCGACCTTCTCGATCTTATCATGACCTTCCAGATACTCCGCGACTGCCTGCGCGTTGGCACAGTGGCGCTCCATTCTCAGGGCAAGGGTATCCAGTCCGAGATTCAGCAGGAACGCGTTCTGGGGCGACTGCTGGGCGCCTAAGTCACGCATGAGGTGGGTACAGCACTTGACGATATAGGCGGATTTGCCGAACTGCTCGGTATAGACAACGCCGTGATAGGTCTCGTCCGGCGTCGTCAGCATGGGATAATCGCCGCTTGTCCAGTCAAAGTTACCGGAATCTACCACTACGCCGCCTAAGGCAACCGCGTGACCATCCATATACTTGGAGGTAGAATGGACGATAATATCCGCGCCCCACTCGAAAGGACGGCAGTTGACGGGCGTAGCAAAGGTATTATCGACGATCAGCGGCACATGATGCGCGTGAGCGACCTTGGCGAACAGCTCGATATCGACAACATCCAGCGAGGGGTTCGTGACAGTCTCGATAAAGACCGCCTTGGTATTCGGCTTGAACGCCCGATCCAGCTCCTCCGCAGAGATCTCGGGGCTGACGAAGTCAAAGTCGATACCGAGATCGCGCAGGGTTTTGTTAAATAAATTGAAGGTGCCGCCGTAGATCGCCGCAGACGCGATGACATGATCTCCGGCTTTACAAATATTCGTGATGCTGATCAGGGAAGCAGCCTGTCCGGACGCCGTCAGCATCCCGCCGACGCCACCCTCTAACGCGGCGATCTTCTTCGCTACCGTGTCGAGAGTAGGATTGGCGAGACGGGTATAAAAGAAGCCGTCCGCCTCCAAATCAAACAGCTTGCCCATGGTTTCGGCGCTGTCATAGACAAAGGTGGTGCTTTGCACGATGGGGAGCAGCCGGGGATCGCCGTTCTTCGGCTCATAGCCTGCCTGTACGCATAAAGTATCAATTTTCATATCTTTAACCTCCAAATGATGATAAATGATGAAAGACTTAATGGAATAGCCCTTTGATCCAGCCTGTCAGCGCGTCGGTTCCGAATACCGCCAGCGCGACCAGCGCTAAAAACGCCAGCGCGGTAATCACCTTGATGGTCGTTCTCAGGGCGGGATTCATCTTCTGTGCCGCTTCCTTTTGTTCATGCAAGCGCTTGATCTCGGCGTTGATTTCATCCAGATGCGGATCAATTTCATTTTGCAGTGTTTCGATCGTGCTGAGCAGCTCACTCGCCTTGGGTAAGGCGGAAAACGGAACCACGACCGAAATATTAGAGAGCTTGACGTCGTAGCCGGTGACGATCTCGTTGGCGACGCCCTGCGGCTGGACATTCTCTTCGACATACGGGATATTGGCGTCCCTGAGCATACCGGTCAACAGCGCGCGTTCCGTACCGCCGGCGATACAGAGCCGGACCGGCTCGTTGAGTTCTTCGATCTCCCTGAGCTTATGCTTACAGCCGTCAAAGGGAAGGCTTTCGCCAAAGCACAGCTTCTTACAAACCTTGCAGTATTTCATAGTTCCTCCCATCCTGACTTTGATTCACAGGGTATTATAACACACTTCTTTCGGTAATTCAACAAATAAAAGCGGATTCTGAAAAAGTCAGTTTGGCACGGCTTCCCATTACCGCACGGCACCTTTGAATAAACAAACCAAGGGCAGGAAAGCGTCCCTTCCCTGCCCTCTGATGCGATATCAGTTACCGGATGAAAAAATCGGCTGGAGCTGTCTGCCCTTCAGCGCCTCCTCCAAAGCCTGCGGAATCTGATCAAAATGCGATACCAGCGAATTCGGCTTTTTCTGCGGATCGTCCTGTGACAGCGGTACAAAATACACGTTCTTGCGGTTGAGCAGCTTCCCGATATTCTCTGCGGAAGCGCCCAGCGCATCATTGGACGCGATACACAGCACCACCGGCGCGCCGATGCGAAGCTGCGACTTCACCGCCATCGTCACCGGCGTATCGGTGATCCCCAGCGCGATCTTCGACAGGGTATTGCCGGTACAGGGCGCAACCAGCAGGATGTCGCACATTCGGCGCGGTCCGATCGGTTCGCTGCCGCTGACGGTATGGATCACGCTTTTGCGCGTAATATCCTCTACACGCGTCACGATATCCTGTGCTTTCCCAAAGCGCGTTGACACGGTGTAGACGTTCTCTGACATGATCGGCAGAACGTCATAATCCTGTGCCGCCAACCGTGCCATCTCTCTGATGCTTTTATCCAAGGTGCAAAAGGAGCCGGTCATCGCATAACCCAGTTTTATCTTTTCCACCGTTTTCCTCCTTTGAATCGGACAATAATTTGATGATGGTATCCTTGATGATGTTCCCTGCGGTAAAGGGAGCGGTTTTCCCCGGCAGGGACAGCGCATGGATACAGGTCAGGTCTCTTTCTCTCGCTGCCCGGTCGTCTACGCCGCCCGGCAGGCTTGCCAGATCAATGATAAAGACGTCTTCGCGCATGGCGTTCAGCGCGTTTCGATCCAGCACCAACGCCGGTACAGTATTGATGATCACCCGATAAGCGCCGTAATCAATCTGCGGATAATCCTCCGCGAACAAGCCCCTGTCCCGCGCGGTCTTTCGGTCGCGAAGATTCCTCGCGGCAACGCTCACCTGTGCGCCCAGCGCGTGCAGGTAGCCGCTCAGCACCTTGCCGATCCGCCCGTAGCCGGTCACCAGGATCCGACAGTCGCGGATCGCGCCTTCATAATCGCTGAGCAGGATCCCGATCGCGCCCTCTGCGGTCAGAACGGCGTTTTTCAGGATAAAGTCCTCTACCGCCGCATAATCGTATAACGCACCCCGGACATAGGGGCTTAGCTGAGAAGCGCTGCCGGAAAACACCGGCTTCATGCCGAGCGCATCCGCCAACGTCGGGATACCGATCTTTTGGGTGGAAAACGGCGCGGTCAAACAGCCGTCCGTCACCGGTCTGACAGGCAGTACGGCGATATCACAGCGAGACGCCGCTTCTTCCGTCGTACAAAAGCGGATACCGCACAGGCTCACCATCTGATCGAAGCCTGCCGCACAGACCGACAGCCCTTCCTCTGCGAACGCGCGCGCCGCAAACAGCATTCGTTTATCGCCGCCGAAGATTCCAATTACCATACGCTCACCTCATCACAGAATACACCTTATCCTATGCATCTGAGGGAAGAATGTGAAAAAGGGAGCTGTGAAAAACAGATCATCGTCATCGTGAAGAGCAAGGCGGCGTGTCGATCCCTCAAGGTTATATCTTGGCTTTGCGGGATTGCCACGCGCTGAAGCTCTCGCAATGACTGTGTTTTTCACAGCTCCGAGATTGATGATAGATAGAATGTCATGTTTGGTGTATATGATACTAAGTAGCAATAAAACACTTTAATATCTATTGCGGAGAATTCCGCATAACTGCGTTGTCAGTCTTGACAGGCACCAGCCTG
>CADBUN010000008.1 GCA_902797825.1 uncultured Ruminococcus sp.
CAGGCTGGTGCCTGTCAAGACTGACAACGCAGTTATGCGGAATTCTCCGCAATAGATATTAAAGTGTTTTATTGCTACTTAGTATCACATCATCACGATCAAGGGCATGAATGACTCAAAGAATAGATAAGGAAACCTATATGTATACATTATTGAAAAAAGAAGGAAATGCACGCCGCGGCGAATTCAAGACGGTACACGGTACGGTGCAAATGCCGGCGTTTATGAATGTCGCGACCTGCGGCGCGATCAAGGGCGGACTCTCCGCTTTCGATCTGCAAAACATCCATACTCAGGTTATGCTGAGCAATACCTATCACCTGCACCTGCGCCCCGGTGACGAAATCGTCCGAAAGCTCGGCGGACTGCACAAGATGACAGGCTGGAACGGCGTAATCCTCACCGATTCCGGCGGCTTTCAGGTCTTTTCTCTCGCAAAGCTCAATAACATCAAAGAAGATGGCGTTATCTTCAACTCACATATTGACGGCAGAAGGATTTTCATGGGACCGGAGGAAAGTATGCGGATCCAATCGAACCTTGGTTCAACCATCGCGATGGCGTTTGACGAATGTGTCGAAAACCCGGCAGAGTATGAATACGCAAAAGCTTCGATCCGCAGAACCACCAACTGGCTCTATCGCTGTAAAGCGGAGATGGATCGGCTTAACGCGCTGGAAAATACCGTCAATCCGCATCAGATGCTGTTCGGTATCAACCAGGGCGCAACCTACCGCGACTTAAGAATCGACCATATGAAGGAGATTGCAGAGCTGGAGCTGGACGGTTACGCGATCGGCGGACTGGCTGTCGGCGAGCCTGCTGAGACGATGTACGAAATCATCGAAGCCGTAGAACCCTTTGCCCCCGAGAACAAACCGCGTTATCTGATGGGCGTCGGAACTCCCGTCAATATCCTCGAAGCCGTATCCAGAGGCGTCGATCTGTTTGACTGCGTCATGCCCTCGCGTAACGCCAGACACGGTCACCTGTTCACTTGGAACGGTATCCTCAACATCATGAACGCAAAATATGAAACGGATGACAATCCGATTGACTCAGGCTGTGAATGTCCGGTTTGTCAACATCATACACGCGCCTATCTCCGCCATCTGTTCAAAGCGAAGGAGATACTCGGTATGCGGCTCGCCGTCATGCATAACCTGTATTTTTACAACACGCTGATGCAGCGGATCCGTGATCATTTGGATGCAGGTACCTACGGCGAATTCTATCGGAAATACAGAAATATCCTTGATCAGCGTATTTAATTTCAGATTTTGCTTGCAAAAAGCAGCGTTACCTGTTATAATAATTTGGAATGATTTTGAAAGGAAGATTATTTATGTTTGGAAGTAACGGTGCCGGCGGCGGTAGCTGGTGGATTATTCTCGTTTATATCGGACTGTTTGCAGTTCTTTATTTCTTGCTCATTCGTCCTAATTCGAAGAAGAAGAAACAGGAACAGGAAATGCGTAATAATATCGCGATCGGTGACGATATCACCACGATCGGCGGTATTCAGGGCAGAATCATCGCCGTCAAAGAGGATGAGGACGCTTTCGTGATCGAAACCGGTCCCGACCGCACTAAGATGAAATTCAAAAAATGGGCGATCTCCAGCGTAGATACCGTCAAGGATACGCCTGCCGCGACGACGAAGGAAGATAAGCTCAAGGCTCTTCAGGAAAAGCGTCAGGCTAAGAAGGCTGCGAAGCAGGCGGCTAAGGAAGAAAAGGAAGCCGCAAAGAATAACGAAAAATAAAACCGAATAATCAAAATCACCCCTGCATAGCAATGTACAGGGGTGATTTTTTTATGTCTGTCAGTCATGATAATCAACGAATCATCAAAGCCACTGTGATCGGTATGCTTGGCACAATGGTATTGATCCTGCTGTTAACCTGCCTGTTCGCCGCGATATTGAAGATGACACCAGGAATCACTTACGGCATCATCGACTATGTCATGATCGCGATCCAAGGCGTCAGCGTTCTGTTAGGCTCCTATATCGGCGGCGCGATCGCCAAATGTAGGGGACTGATCATCGGGGCTTTATGCGGCGGAATTACGCTGTTGATCCTGCTCGCCTGTGGGATGTGTATGACGCAAAACGATATCACCATCCTGACGCCGGTTAAAAGCGCCGTGATCCTGCTGTGCGGTCTCGGAGGCGGCATCATCGGCGTCAACCGCAAAGAAAAGGTGAGGATCAAATAATACTAATCCTTAATAAAAACCTTTATCATCTATTGCGATAAATTCCGCATAGCTTTGTTGAGCTCCTTGACATACGACAGTATGTCTGCGTCACTCGCCTCGCTCTGCGAAATTTATCACTAATATCTGATTAAATCTTTTTATCAAGGATTAGTATGAATCGAACACGATCTCCTCATGAGGAGATTGTGAGAATTTTAATTGAATGAGGAGAGAAATACATGAAAGCTATCAAAAAGCTGTTCGGCGGCTTACATCTGACATGGCCGAAGCTGATCCTGTTCGCGGTTATCGCCGGGGTGTACACGGGGCTGATTAACCAGGTACCGTTTTTGTACAACACCTCCTTCCGCGATATCGCGATCTACTTCGACCGCTGGGTGCTCTTCGGCATCCTGATCATCATGAACGCCAAGAGCAACCTCGACGCCGCCTTAAAGTGCTTCGTGTTCTTTTTGATCAGCCAGCCGCTGGTCTACCTTGTTGAGGTGCCGTTTCTGGGATGGCAGATCATGGGCTTTTACCGCAACTGGATCCTCTGGACGGTTCTGACCTTCCCGATGGGCTTTGTCGGCTATTATATGAAGAAGGACAAGTGGTGGGGACTGGCGATCCTGACGCCGATGCTGGCGCTGGTCGCGGTTCACTATCATCTGTATCTGAATCAGACGGTATTTTCGTTTCCGCGCCATTTGTACAGCGCCCTGTTCTGTGGCGTTACCATGCTCCTGTACGCGCTGTGTATCTTTTCCGAAAAGCGCGTTCGGATCGCCGGCGTTGTCATCAGCGCCTTGCTGCTCGTCGGGATGACGACGTGGACGATCCTGCAGCCCCCTGTATACAGTACCGAAATCATTTACAGCAGTAAGGAAGCCGACGGCGTTGACTTTGACGATTCGTACAAGGCGTATTTTACCGACGATTCCTACGGTACGCTGTCGATCCGGTATGAGGAGGCGCTGGATAGTTATATGGTGCACGCGGATATACGCAAGGCAGGCAACGCCGAGGTCGTGCTGGAAGCGCCGAACGGAAAAGCCGTGCATTATCAGATCGCCATTGAGGACGGAACCTACGAAATCGAAAAGAGCAAATAATC
>CADBUN010000009.1 GCA_902797825.1 uncultured Ruminococcus sp.
CATACGACAGTATGCCTGCGTCACTCGCCTCGCTCTGCGAAATTTATCACTAATATCTGATTAAATCTTTTTATCAAGGATTAGTATTGCCGGTGGCAAGTGGTGAGTGGTCAGTGGTCAGTTGCAAGCCGCCAGTTGTCAGCGAACGGTGAGAAACGCGAGAAACCGGTCACCTACGCGGTGACCGGTTTGGATAACGATGATGCTTTACCCATATCGCGGGTAGCGGATGGGTGATACGCTGAAGGATCAGCCCTTGGGGCCCTTGCTGACGGTGATGGTGACATCCGCGCCCTTGGGGATGGTCTGACCGCCGTCGGTGTAGGAGATAACGTTGCCGGCTTCGACCTCGTCGCTGAATTCTTCAACGATAATCGGATTCAGACCGACCTTCCTGACGAGATTCTCAGCTTCCTTACCGGTGAGGACGGAAAGATTCGGCACCTCTCTGCCTTCGCCCAGACTGCCGACAACCTTGACCTCGGTGCCTGCCTTGACGGTATCGCCTGCCTTGGTAATCATCGCGTCGATCGTCCCGGCAGGATTCTTCTTAGAATATCTCTCGCGCTGTACCACCAGGGTGAGCTCCAGCTTGGAGACGGCGGCTTCTGCCTCTTCCTTCGTCATACCGACCAGATCGGGAACCGTTGCCTGTTTAGCGCAGCCTGCCAGCACGGCGACCGAAGCCAGCACGGTCACGATGACCAGCGCGCTGACGATCTTTTTTAACAAACCTTTTTTCATCTGCAATCCTCCTAAAAGTTATTATACAAATTATACCATAAACTTTTGCATATTTCCAGTATTTTTTAACAATTTATAAAATTTCTGAGGAAGATTTTTTGTCAGCATTCATCCATGGTTCGTTTTTCGCAGGGATGGCGCGCGTTATTTTTCCGAGAGAAAACCGTGATGACGGTCGCTTATCCCTGACGGAAGGGCTTGCCGATGCCGTCGAGCGATTCCATCAGCGCTTCGTGACGTTCGATCCAGGTCGCGTCGATGATGTTGACCGCGCCGTCGCGATCGACGTCGGCGAGATTCCATGCTTCATCGGTCAGGTCGATCAGGCTGACGTCATAGCGCTCGATCCAGGTCGCGTCGGTGATATCGACCGCGCCGTCGAGGTTCGCGTCCCCCAACAGCGGCGAGGGAACGTAATCGGGCGCGAACTGCTCGGATAACCACGCCGCGCGGCTGAGCGTCCAGTCACAGGCGTAGGCGTACATATCGTTGAAGCTCTGTGCGTAGCGCGTCACCGTTGAATCGACGACCATCTTCCCGGTCTCGGGATCGAAGGAAGCCTTGTTCAGGCGCGAATGATCCGCGATCCAGCTGCCGGTATTGAGCAGCCAGCCGGAGGTGTAATTCATCTCGGCGGACGCCTCGATCAGCGCGAGATACGCGTCTCTTGTATACAGCTCGCGGTTGATCTCTTCGCTGACCGCTTCACCCGAAAAATGCTTCAGGGCAGGGGTGAAGTCCTCGAACCAGATCCGCGGCAGAACTTCCTTGACGGTTGCGTTCTGCGAGATTCTCGCGATGATGTTGTTGGAGCGCTTGGCGGAGGCGTTGGACTTGCCCTTATGACGGCACCACCAGCCGGTGTAGTCCTCATAATCGGTGACGCCGATGTTGCGCAGATCCCAGCCCACGCCGGTGGCGTTGCCCATCGAGTTGTCATAGTCCCACACGGGTGAGCCGTAGAATTTATAGACGCCGTTTTCATCCGGACGATAGGTGAAGAAGGTGCTGGAAACGCCGCTGTCCCAGTTCTTGCCCAGCTCGTTGATCAGATACAGCTTGGCGACAGAATCGACGTCGGCATAATCGGCGAGCTTGCCGGAGGCGGAGGTGGCGGTGTAGAACGCGCTGAACTTCTCCTTGACATACGCCTTGACCTCGTCATAGCCGGGCTGACCGGGATCAATCTCGGGCGCCTTGATGGTGATCTTCATGTTGTTGGTGCTTACCCAGTAGTCATCGTCGCCGGCGCTCGCGTCTACCTCGGCGATGAAGGCAAAGTCCTCCTTCACCGTGCCGTCCTCGTTCAGGTAGCCTTCGTCGTCTACCTCGGGCACCAGGCTGCCTGCCTCGATCTTTTCGCACATCAGGTAGGAGCCCCAGTAGTAGCCGTTGACATAGAAGTCAACATAGCGCGAGTCGGAGGCGTAGGGCAGACCGACCGCGTCGGACAGGTCATACAGGATGCGGTTACGGGAGAGGGAATCGTCCTGATAGTTCGGCAGGATCGAATACTTTTTGTTCTTCTCCATGCCGGCGATGCCGACCTTCTTATCATAGGTGATGTTATAGCCCTTCTTCGGCTTGTCCCACGAGGTGTTGCCCCTGCCCTTGATCTTCTTGATCGTGGTGTTGTCGATCTGACCGTCGGGGGTGACGATCGCGCCGGTCGCCTTGGCGCTCAGGCTCTTGTCCTCGTTGAGATAGGTCATCAGGTCGGTGCCTCTGCCGTCGGCGTCGGGGTTGTTGACGTAGACCGCCGCCTCGGCGTTCGACTTCATCAGGGTGAGGGTGTAGCTTTTGCCGCCTGCCGTGACAGGATAGGCGGTTTTGTTTTCATACGGCACGGCGGCGGTCGTATGGGCGCCGAGCGTCACGCCGTTGAGGGTGACGGCTTCATCATAGCCGTTATAGACGTCTACGGCGTTCTCTCCTGCCGAGGAGGGCAGGAAAAAGTATTTTTCATTGGGATTCGCGATCTCAAAGTCCTCGTCATGGACGCTCTGCCATGCCTGCCAGGCTTCGGTATCGGCGGAACCGCTCACGGCATGAACATAGAGCGCCTGTTCCGCCGCAAAGTCGGACGGCGCGCCCGGCTCCTCTGCGGCGCCGAAGGCAGGAACGATCGTCAAAACGATCAGAAGAACGAGTAATGCGGCAATGATCTTTTTCATAAAAACCTCCTTATGGTGTTGTGGCGGATGAGTATCAAAGGTTCAGCAGGTCAGGCTTGATGATGCGGTCGGCAGATCATCAATAGTTCTCTGCATGGATTTCAAAGTAGCTCTGCGGATGGTTACAGGTGGGACAGACGTCCGGCGCCTTGATGCCGACGACGATATGACCGCAGTTGCGGCATTCCCATACCTTGACCTCGCTCTTCTCAAATACCTGAGCGGTCTCGAGGTTGTTCAGCAGGGCGCGGTAGCGCTCCTCGTGGTGCTTCTCGATCTCGGCGACCAGACGGAATTTTGCGGCGAGCTCCGGGAAGCCCTCTGCTTCGGCGGTCTTGGCGAAGTCCTCGTACATATCCGTCCATTCATAGTTTTCGCCGTCTGCGGCGGCGTTCAGGTTCGCGGCGGTATCGCCGATCCCCTCGAGCTCCTTGAACCACATCTTGGCGTGTTCCTTCTCGTTATCGGCGGTTTTGAGGAACAGCGCGGCGATCTGTTCGAAGCCCTCCTTCTTTGCCTTGGACGCAAAGTAGGTGTACTTGTTGCGCGCCATGGATTCGCCCGCAAAGGCTGCCTCCAGGTTCTTTTCGGTCTGTGTGCCGGCGTATTTGTTAGCCATAAAATTACCTCCGTGATGAATTTTTTGGTGCTTTTATCATAGCAGAAAACTTTAAAAAAGTCCACAATAATAACGTTTTCGATTCAATGACTTTATCGGATATTATTTCCATACAGTTGTTGTTTATTCGTGAAAATCAGCAGCAGACGACCGGTCGAGGGCGTCAGGCAGGGACGACTGTCGGGGCGTCTGTCCGGCAGAAGCGTTGCCGTTCGATCCGGCGCTTTCCTGCACGAAACGTCGTTTTTGGGGGTGACAACCGCCCTCGCCTGTGCTATAATAGCAAAAGGAGTGAGTAGTTTGTGTCCCGACCGCAGGAGGTGCGGTCGTTTTGGCGCGTATACGGGAGAGAGCTATGACAAAAGAGACGTTTAAAAAGCGATATCTGACCTCGTTTCGGATTATCATCCTCGGCTTCATCGGGATCATCGTACTGGGCGCGCTGCTGCTGATGCTGCCGATCTCGGCGAAGAGCCGCGCGGTCACGCCGTTCAACCAAACCCTGTTCACCGCGACCTCAGCGGTATGCGTGACGGGGCTGGTGGTGCAGGATACGGCGACCTACTGGTCGCTCTTCGGGCAGGCGATTATCTTGACCTTGATTCAAATCGGCGGACTGGGCGTGATCACGATGGCAGCCACCTTCGTGCTGCTGACGGGCAAGCGGCTTTCGCTGAGCCAGCGGAACACGATGCAGAACGCGATCTCGGCGCCGATGCTCGGCGGCGTGGTACGGCTGACCAAGTTCGTCGTAAAGGGTACGGTGTTGATCGAGCTGCTCGGCGCCGTCGTGATGATGCCCACGTTCGTTCGCGATCACGGGGCGCGCGGCGTCTGGATGGCGATTTTCCATTCGGTATCCGCCTTTTGTAACGCCGGCTTCGATCTGATGGGGACGCCGGATAACAAGTTCCCCTCGGTCACGGCGTATGCCGCCAATCCCCTGATCAATACGGTTTTGATGCTTTTGATCGTGATCGGCGGTATCAGCTTTTTGACGTGGAGAGATTTTATCAAGCACCGGTTCCGCTTCAAGCGCTACCGCCTGCAAACCAAGCTGATTTTGGTGACCTCGGCGGTATTGATCCTGCTGCCGGCGATCCTGTTCTTCTTTACGGAGTACGCTCATCTTCCGACCGGCGAGCGCATCTTAGGCTCGCTGTTCCAGTCGGTCACCACCAGAACGGCAGGCTTTAATACCGAGAACCTGGCGGCGCTCTCTCCCATCGGACTCTCGGTATTTATCATCCTGATGCTGATCGGCGGCTCTCCCGGTTCGACGGCAGGCGGCATGAAAACCACCACCGTCGCCGTCCTGTTCTCCAACGCGATCTCCTGCTTCCGCCGCAAGGAGGATCCCGAGGTGTTCGGCAGGCGCATCGGCGCAGGCCCCGTCAAGATCGCCTCTACCCTTCTGATCCTGTACGCCACGATATGCTTCACCGGCGCGGCAGTCATCAGCACGGTGGAGCAGCTGCCGCTGAGCGTGTGTTTATTTGAGACCGCTTCGGCGGTCGGTACGGTCGGGCTGACGCTCGGCATTACGCCGCACCTGGGGATTCTGTCCCAGATCATCCTGATTCTGATGATGTTCTTCGGCAGAGTCGGCGGCATGACCGTCATCTTCGCGGCGATCTCGGGCACAGATAAAAAGCTCTCCAGGCTGCCGCAGGAGGACGTTACGGTAGGATAAATGACCAAGGAAAAGGAGTAAAATATGAAATCTGTATTATTGATCGGACTCGGAAGATTCGGCAAGAATATCGCCCTCCAGCTCAGCCGTCTCGGGCATGAGGTGATGGGCGTTGACCATAACGAGGAACGCGTCAACGAGGCGCTCGAAATCGTCACCGACGCGCGTATCGGCGACAGCACCAACGAGGCGTTCCTGCGCTCGCTGGGTGTGCGCGGCTACGATATATGCTATGTGACCATCAGCAACGACTTCCAAAGCTCGCTGGAGACCACCAGCCTGTTAAAGGAGCTGGGCGCTTCTATGGTCATTTCCCGCGCCGAGCGCGACGGTCAGGAAAAGTTCCTTCTGCGCAACGGCGCCGACGAGGTCATCTACCCCGAGAAGCAGATCGCGAAGTGGGCGGCGATCCGTTACAGCTCCATGATGATTCATGATTTTATCGAGCTCGATGAAAGCCACTCGCTGTATGAGGTTTCCGTCCCCGAAGCGTGGATCGGCAAGAGCGTCATCCAGCTCGACGTCAGGCGCAAGCACGACCTGAATATCATCGCGATTAAGGAGAACGGCGTGATGAGCTTCACGGTCAAGCCCGATACCGTGCTGCAGGCGGAGATGACGCTGCTGGTGCTGGGCGAGTACAGCGCGCTGAAAAGATACTTCCGTATCTGATTAAATCTTTTTATCAAGGATTAGTATTAGTTTATATACCCAATATTCCATAATAAAAAAGGGGCTATCGCAGAAAAACGCGATAGCCTCTTCGTTATATCATGATTGTCATCCGGCGGCAAACGGAATCAGCACCGATCCCGTATCAAAGGAAGCGCCGCGCCGTTATTCGAGGCTGCGGCACTCCTTGAGCAGGCTGATGATCGGCAGGTGCTGGGGACAGGCGTCCTCGCACTGACCGCATTCGATACAGTCGCTCGCCTTGCCCTTGCCCTCGGTCGCGATCTGATACGCGCCCCTGCCGCCGTCCCAGTTGCCGGTTTCCTTGTTCTTGACGGCGAAGATGCCCGGGATCGCGATCTGCATCGGGCAGCCGTCGACGCAGTAGCGGCAGGCGGTACAGCCGATCGAGTTGTCCTTCTCGAGCTCCCTTTGCACGGCGGCGATCACCCGGTATTCGCTGTCGCTCAACGGCTGAAAATCCTTCATATACGACAGGTTATCCTCCATCTGTTCGAGGTTGGACATCCCCGACAGCACCGTGATGACGCCCTCCAGGGACGCGGCATACCGGATGCCCCACGAGGCGGGGGAGAGCGCGGGATTCGCCGCCTTGAACAGGCGCTTGATCTCGTCGTTGGGGTTTGCCAGCGCGCCGCCCTTGAGCGGCTCCATGATCGTCATGGAAACATTGTGCCTGCGCGCGATTTCATAGCATTCCTTGGAAGCGACGCCGGGATTATCCCAGTCGGCATAGTTGATTTGCAGCTGGATAAAGTCTACGTCGGGATAGGTGGTCAACAGCTCCTCGAGCAGCATCGGATCGCCGTGGAACGAAAAGCCGTAGTAGCGGATCAGCCCCTTTGCCTTTTGCTCTCGGGCAAAATCCCAGATCCCGAATTCTTCATACTTTTTATAGTTGTTCCTGCTCAGCGCGTGCAGGAGATAATAATCAAAATACCCGGCGCCCGTGCGCGCGAGGCTGGTAGTAAACTGCTGCTTCGCGGTCTCCTCGGTCAGATGCGGCATACCGGCGTTGAGCTTGGTACACAGGGTGAAGCGGTCGCGCGGATACCGGTCGATCAGCGCTTCCTTGGTTACGCGCTCGCTGTCGCCGTTGTCATAGACGAAGGCGGTGTCAAAATAGGTGCCGCCTGCCGCGAGGAAGCGGTCTACCATCTGCGCTACCCGTTCGGTATCGTTAGAGCCGTCCGCGCGCTTTGGCAGGCGCATGAGCCCGAAGCCGAGCTTGAATACTTCTTTGCCAAACCAACTTGTCATGATGTCTCCCTTCCGAGCGCGTCGAGGCGCGCCCTGAGTATGATATAGCCCTCCTCGGGGCTGTCGGTGGACGCGACGGCTTGTTCCATCGGGCAGACGCCGTCGCCCCTGCGGTTGATGATCCGGTCGGTCAGCGTGCCGTAGGTGCAGGGGATGCCGTACCCTTGCAGGAGCTCATAGCCTGCTTGGGAGGTTACTTCGCCGTATACCGCGCGGATCCCTGCCTTGATGAACAGCATCGCCGCCGCCTTGCCGACGATCACATCTGCGGCGGAATAGCCGTTCAGATCGCGCCCCTCGGCAAGAAAGCGCATCATTGGCGAAATCCCTCTGCCGTCGTCGGTAAGAATTTCTCCGTCCCTGCATAGGCAGATGCTGTGACCGCTGAGGTTTTCTTTAGCGATTGTCAGGTCATTCATGGCGTTTGACCAAAACGGCGCACAGGGCGATGATCAGCAGCGGCACCAGGATCGCCTGCAGCAAGAGCCCCTGCCATCCGGCGACGATCTGGCTCCAAATCATCTCGGTGGTAAAGGGGACGAAGCTCTGACAGACGGCGACCGAGCCGAGGAATACGGCGCGCCCCGTCAGCTGCGCGCAAATGACCGCCGGGAACGCCCATAAGCCGTTTTGGGCGATTTTCCGACTGAATAAGCCTGCGATCACCGCGAACACGGCGAGCTCGACCGCCATGAACGGCAGCCGCGCGAGGGCAGGCATCGGATTCCCCGTCAGCGAGGTGATCGCGAAGCTGACGACCGGCGATAAAACGCCGACGGCAAGCGCCCATTTCCGGCCCAGCAGACAGCCGCCGAGCAGTACCGGCAGATACATCGGCAAGAGCTGTACGCCGCCGGGCTGACCGAGGGCGAGGTGGACGATCTGCGGCAGGATGACCGCCAGCGCGATCAGACCGACCGACAGAACGGCATGAAGGGTGATTCGTTTTTGAGCGGTTACGCTTCTTTGTGTCAATACGGCGTCTAACATAATGCTTCTCCTTTATGATGTGATACTAAGTAGCAATAAAACACTTTAATATCTATTGCGGAGAATTCCGCATAACAGCGTTGTCAGTCTTGACAGGCGCCAGCAGTGACACTAAGCCAATCGCTTCGCTCTTGGAGTGTTGTTGCATGGGTGTTGTTAGCCAA
>CADBUN010000010.1 GCA_902797825.1 uncultured Ruminococcus sp.
ACAAGCGACAGCTTCTTAGCCATCGCTTGTTCTGTTCTCTTATTCTGTTTTATTTTCGGGTTTACCCCAACTATTGACAGAGAGCCATTATTCTTTGATTTTCTTAACAGCCAGCGCGCCGGTACCGAGAGCCAGAACGCCCAAGCCGATCAGCAGGGGCAGGGGATCGCCGGTCTTGGGAGCGGTAGAGCTGGTGTTACCGGAAGAAGCCGCAGGGGCAGAATACTCTTTCGCAACGGGGCTATCGGCAGCAGCAGCCGACAGGACGAAGGAGCAAAGCATAACCGCAACAGCCAGAATACAAACTAACTTTTTCATTTTAAATCATCTCCATGAAGAATTATACTCAATTAATGTTGCTATTATCATACCATTATTCATAGGTGTTTGTCAATAGCTTTCATTGAATAAATCTCTCATTTTCTTTTCGATATTGTTTTCCTTTTGTTGATATTTAACAAACAGAACAGCGGCGCATCGTACAAAATGCACGAGACGCCGCCGCGTTTGATGATGCGTTTAATTCGATAAGGTCATCTGAAACCAGTCGATCTGTCTGCCGAAGGTACCGGCGTAGCCGTCCTGACCGGACGCGGTTTCGTTGTCATACTGCCACGGGAAGTAGTAGTTCCCGATCGGTGCGACGCGATACTTCGCCTTGAGCCAGCCGTATTCGGCGGCGACCGAGCCGGGCGTTTGGTAATACACCTCGATCGCGTCGATTGCTCTGCCGTTGCCGGCATAGCCGCTCACGCTGTCCGATACGTCACAGCCGGTGACATACGGCAGCCAGCCGCCGCCCCTGACGTGGACGCGGTATCTCACCGAGCCCTCCGTCACCTTGATCGCGACGTCGGTGATCGCCTTGCCGGTGATCCCGGCATAATCCCCGAGATCGGTCACAAAGGGCAGCCATCTGCCTGCCGACCGCACGCGATAGACCGCCTTGGGATAATCCTGTGACGGAGCAGGGGAACCGCCGTAAGCCGGTCGCCCGGCACAGGACACCACCGACAGCGAGCGCACGCGGCGCATGACCTCGCCGTTCGCGGTCGGGCCGGTATTGCCCTCGATCGTAGTGATGGTGTTATCCCCGTTGACGCTTTCGATAATCCCGACGTGGTCGCTGACATACGTTCCGGGGACTAAGGTCGAGCGCTCGTCTGTCCAGTGAAAGAATACAACGTCGCCGCGCTGAAAGCCGCTCAGCTTTAGCCTGCCGTGATCCTGAAACGCCTTGGCAGCATACCCGCAGTTGGCGGTTTTGGTATACAGCAGCGAAGAAGCGCCGGCTTCGTTGAACACCCACTGTACAAAGGTCTCGCACCAGTCGTAGCCGCTGCCGGAGACCACGGTACCGTAATACCACGTATTATACTTGCATTTTTTTATATTCGTCGCCTTGGTGCCGATTTGAGACCGGGCGATACTGATAATCTTATCCGCGTTAACCGCCATTCTATCGCCTTCCTTTCCTTGAAGCAGACCGCCGGCGAATACCGGCGGTCTGCCTGTCGCTCCTTTGCGGCACATAGCCGCGCCAAGCCGTGATCCGGATGATCTGACGGTCAGCGCCCGGTTACACAGCGGCAAGGAGCGCTTCGATATTCCCGATCATCGCATTGATCTCGGACTTTTTATACACATCGTCGGCGTTTGAGAGCGCGACGACGGCGTCGTTCATTTTGTAATACAGCGATCCGTCGATATACAACAGGCTGCCGTCGTCATAGTCCCCGGCGTCCTCAGCGTCGATCTCGGGGATCAGATCCATCTTATCATACAGATCGTGATACGACGCCAGCTGTACCCAGTGATCCGTCGACGTACAGAAGAACACCTCATCCACCATGCCGATCCCGATCTGACCGCGGATACCGGCGCTGCCGTGAGGCGTGACGTTCAGCTTATACAGAAACGGGCGCAGATTCGCCATCAGATCCAGCGCGCCGATGTCGTCGGACAACGGAAGCTGAGCGATCGTGCGGGTATGGGGCACCGCTGCGGCGAGCTTGAGATCGGCGTAGCCTGCCGCGAAGCTGTTGCATTCTTCGCTCTTCGTATCGACATAACGCTTGATTACCCGGTTGGATACCGCGTTATCGCTGCTGTCGCTCATGGCGTCGTCGGGAGTGAGTCCGCTCACATGATACGCCGTGCGCACATATTCGCCCGTATCGAGGTCATAGATACACCAGTATCCGCTGTCGTCGATATAGGGCGCGGTCGCCGTGACCTCCTCCAACGCCTGGTTTATACTATGCCGCAGCTGCGCGGTCGTGACAAATTCCTCTTCCTCACCGGTTTCATCGAGCTCCACGGAGGAGCCGACCAGGAAGAAATCCTTGGTGGTATGCGCGATATTGCCGTCGCTGTCGGCAATCTTCAGCTGAGCTGCCACCACGCCGGTCGCGTGCAGCTGGTCGCGAACGATCTCCCACGTCAGCACGGTATCGTCGCCGTCGATTGCGGCGGTAAGCGGTACGGTACGCACGAAATCATCGTCAAAGCGCAGACAAAGGGTATAGGTACAGCCCTCTCCGACATGATTTACCATGAAAAATTCTTTCTTCATCACCGCGTTGTCGCCTGCGAATCCGACAAAACGGTCGATGTCCGGGATGTTTAATTTCCCGTTTTGGATTGTGATCATCATATTCACCTCCACCTATGCCGAGATAACAAAAAAAGTTGCATAAAACTATGCAACTTTTTCAAAAATCCATCTATTAAATTTTCGTTCTTCTGTCAGCCTTATGCCTGATCGGCGAGGTCGAGGATCATCCGCTCGGTCTTTTCCCAGCCAAGGCACGGATCGGTGATGCTCTTGCCGTAGCAGCCGCCGTCCACCGCCTGGTTGCCGTCCTCGATATAGCTCTCGATCATGAAGCCCTTGACCAGTCGCCGCAGCTCGGTATTATACCGGCGCGCGTACATTACCTCCTTGACGATACGCGGCTGTTCAAACGGTCTCTTGCCGGAGTTCGAGTGATTGGTGTCGATGATACAGGCAGGGTTCTTGAAGTTGCCCGAGGCATAGAGGCGCAGCAGGTGTGTCATGTCCTCATAGTGATAGTTCGGCAGGCTTTCGCCGTGCTTGTTCATATAGCCGCGCAGGATCGCGTGGGCATAGGGATTGCCGTGAGACTGTACCTCCCAGCCGCGGTAGATGAAGGTATGACCGTGCTGTGCCGCGGTGATGGAGTTCATCATGACGGAGAGATCGCCGCCGGTCGGATTCTTCATGCCGACGGGGATATTCAGCCCCGAGGAGACCAGGCGGTGCTGCTGGTTCTCGACCGAGCGCGCGCCGACCGCGACATAGCACAGGATATCGTCCAGATAGCGGTGATTCTCGGGATAGAGCATCTCGTCCGCGCAGGAGAAGCCGGTCTCCTTGAGCGCGCGGATATGCAGGGAGCGGATCGCGACAATCCCCTTGAACATATCGGACTTCTTCCCGGGATCGGGCTGATGGAGCATTCCCTTATAGCCGGAGCCGGTGGTACGGGGCTTGTTGGTATAGATACGGGGGACGATGAAGATTTTATCCGCCACCTGATCCTGCACCTTCCTCAGACGGCTGATATAATCAATCACGCTGTCCTCTCTGTCGGCGGAGCAGGGACCGATGATCAGCACGATCCGGTCGTCCCGACCGGCAAAGATCGCCTGCAGCTGCTGTTCACGCTCTTCCACGATTTTTCTGAGATCATCGTCGAGGGGGTACATCTTCTTGACCTCCATCGGGATCGTCAGCTTGCGTTCAAATTCCATATTCATGTTCGACATCATGAACCTCCCGGTAAAATCAGTTTGTTTTCGGTTTATTAAAATAAGCTCTGCGCTTGGTGCTCAGGCGCATCTTCTCCCTGAGCTCCTCTACCCTGCCGTCGCGGATCATATCGCGCAGTGCGGAGAACTCGTCCAGAAAGATATCCATGTATTTCAACAGCGGCTCCCGGTTGAGCATAAACAGCTCGCTCCACATCAGGTCGTTGATGTTCGCGATCCGCGTCAAATCGCGGAAGCTGTCGCCGGTATAATCGACCAGATGCTCGTTGTCGGAGCAGGTCATCAGCGAGACCGCGATACAGTGCGTCAGCTGGCTGAGGTAGCCGATCATCTCGTCATGCTCCTCCGGCGAGAGCACCGAGATGCGCGAGAAGCCCAGGATCCTGCCCAAGCCGCCGAGCCAGCGGATCGCCTGCGCGGTATTCTTCTCTGTCGGGACAATGATGAAGTTCGCGCCGCGGAAGATCCCGTCGTCGGAATTCTCCACCCCGTAGACCTCGCGGCCCGCCATCGGGTGCGAGGCGATGAACTCGACGTCATCGCGCAGCATCTCCTGGATATCATAGACGATACAGCTCTTGACGCCGGTCACGTCGGTGAGCATCGCGCCGGGCTTGAGATAGCCCTGATACCGGGCGATCCAATCCTTGAACACCCTCGGGTACAAGCCGAAGATCACCGCGTCCGCGGAGCCGACGACCGCCTGTTCCACCTCGACGGAGCCGTCGTCGATGATATGATTTTCGAGCGCATAGTCGATCGCCGCCTGCCGCTTGTCGATCGCGGTCACGTGATAGCCCAGGCGCTTGAGCGCTCTGGCGTAGCTGCCGCCGATCAAGCCTAAGCCGACAATCAGTATTCTTGAATGACTAATCCATTCCATCTGTCAAATTCACTCCTAAATCCTTGAGTTTGTCAAAATAATCGGGGAAGCTCTTGCCGACCGCCTCGGCGCCTTCGATCACGCCGCCGGTCACCGTCAGCAGAACCGCCATCGCCATCACGATCCGGTGGTCGTTATGACCGCAGACCGGGACGACGGGGGCACGCAGCGCCCCGGGATGAACGACAACGTCGTTTTCGCCCACCTCTACGCGGATCCCGAGCTTGCCGAGCTCCTGCCGCATCGCGGCGGCGCGGTCGCTCTCCTTGATCCTCAGGCGCCGGGTGCCGGTAAAGAATCCGCCGCCGCAGAGCGCCGCGACCGCGAAGAGGATCGGTCCCAGATCGGGACAATCCGAGAGATCAATCGGGTTCTGCGCATCGTTATCTCGACTTTTTATTTTCTCAAAAAGAATTTTATATACTTTATCTCCCTGTAAGGACGCTTCCTCGAGCCCCTCTACGCTGACGCGCGAGCCTGCGATATTCAGGGCTTCAAAGAACGCGGCGTTCGAATAATCTCCCTCCACCGTCACGTCCGCAGGGAGGTACCGGCTGTCGCCGAGCCCGTCGAGGATGAAATCGCCCGACGCCGCCTCACGATTTAAGGAAACCGTCACGCCGAAGCGCTTCAGCGCCGCGATCGTCATATGGATATACGGCAGGCTTTCGACAGTCGGCGTCAGCCGGATCACGCTGTGCTCCGTAAGCAGCGGCAGCGCGAACAGCAGCCCCGAGATAAACTGGGAGCTGATATCCCCCGGCACCCGGTATTCGGCGCCGCGCAGCCTGCCCTGCACCGTGATCTGACCGGCAGCTTTTTCAAACCGCAGCCCCTGCCGACGGGCGATCTCCTCGTAGACGTCGAGCGGTCGCGCCATCAGGCGGTCGGAGCCGGTCAGGACGCGCTCCTCTCCCGACAACAGGCAGATCGGGATGAAAAACCGCAGGGTGCTGCCGCATTCGCGACACGGCAGGAGCGCCGCCGCGCCGAGGGGCTGTGTGACGTCCGTGCCCGTGACATAGGCGGTATCGCCGTCAAGACGAACCTCAGTGCCCAGCGCGCGCAGGCACGCGATCGTCGCCTTGACGTCCTCGGAGAAGGCGAGGTTGCGGATCACGCTCTCGCCCTGTGCCAAGCCGGCGCAGATGAGCAGGCGGTGCGCCATGCTCTTGCTCGGCGGCGCGTGAAAGACGCCCTGTGCCCTTGAGGGGCGTATCTCAACCCTCATGGCGTTCCCTCAGCAGGTCGATCGCTTCCGTATAGCCGTTCACGCCGTGCCCCGTGATCGTCGCGAAGCACGCGAGCCGCACGTAGCTGACTTGGCGGAATTCCTCACGCTTGTCCACCTCGGAGATATGCACCTCTACGGCAGGGATCGACACCGCCTTTAAGGCGTCGAGAAGCGCGATGCTGGTATGGGTATAGGCGCCGGGGTTGATGACGATGCCGTCGGTATTGCCGTAGGCGTCCTGAATCTTATCGACCAGATCGCCCTCGTGGTTGCTCTGGTACAACTCCACCGTTACGCCGACCGCGGCGGCATGACCTTCGATCAGCGTACAAAGGTCGCGGTAGGTTGTTTTTCCGTAATGCTCCGGCTCGCGGATCCCGAGCATATTCAGGTTCGGGCCGTTAATCACAAGTATTTTCATCTTATTCTCCGTTCATAATAGAATCTGCGACGTCCGCGGGCTCGCAGTCGCCGTCGATGATGAAATCGGCGGTATGCAGATAGGTGTCGATGCGCTTTTTGTACAGGCGCATGATCTTTTCCTTTTTATCCGCCAGCGGACGGTCGCCGGTGGGGATCAGGTACTCGGGCGAACGGTCGATGAAGAAGATCGCGCCGTTATGCTGTAACGCCCTGACGCTATCCGCGCGCATCACCGCGCCGCCGCCGAGGGAGATCACCTTACCGCTCAGGGCGGAGACCTCGCGGATCACCGCGCCCTCGAGCTCGCGAAAGTAGGGCTCTCCCTTCTCGCGGAAGATGGTCGGGATATCGCCCTCACGTTCTACGATCAGCCGGTCGGTGTCGATCAACTCCCTGCCGAGCTGTCGGGCGACGAGCTTGCCGACGGTGGATTTTCCCGAGGCAGGCATTCCGCTCAGAACGATATTTCTTTTATCGAAATATATTTCCTCATAAACCTTGTTGGTGAGCTTGATTACATCCAGCGCCTGACCGAGGAATTTTTCCGCCGCCAGCACCGCCTGCGCGACCAGCATATACAAGCCGCCCTCACAGTCGATCCCGCGCTCCCTTGCCGATAAAATCAATTCCGTTTGCAGGGGATTATAGATCACGTCGATCACGCCGCTGAGCTTTTTGAAGCGTTCGAGCGCAACGGGACAGTCAAAAATCCCCGGGAACATGCCGCAGGGCGTCGCGTTGATGATCACGTCGGCGTCACTGTGGTCGGCATACGCCGTGTCATAGGTGATCGCGTCCTCGCTTTCCCGACGGCTGACGCGCCATATCTCCTTCGCGCCCAACCGCTCACAGACAGCGCGCGCCGTCAGCGAGGTACCGCCGGTACCGAGGATGAGCACCTTCTTGTACTTGATGACCACCCCCGCGTGCTCGATCAGCGCCTTCATGCCGCCGAAATCCGTGTTATACCCACAGAGCACGCCGTCGCGGTTGACGATGGTATTCACCGCGCCGATCGCCCGGGCGTCGGGATCGATCTCATCCAAGAGCGGCATCACGTCCTGCTTATACGGAATCGTGACGTTGAGCGCTTGATAATTCTTTTGCAGAATAAAATCGCGCAGCTCTTCTTTTTTTAATTCTTTTAGGGAATATTGATAATATCCCAGCTTTTCATGTATCTCCTTGGAGAAGCTGTGGGGCAGCTTCTCGCCGATTAATCCATAGTCCATATCGTGTTCCTTATGCTTTCGATGGTGATACTGTTTTTCATCACGCCCGATACCCGATCCGTTTTTCGTCAGGCATCGGTATAAGTCCCTTCAAAGGGCATTATCGCAGCCAATCCGTACCGTACCGCATCGCCAGCAAATCGGCAACCGCCAGCGCGGTAACGCTGTCGATCACCACGCGCGCGCGGTGAATGATCGCCGGATCGTGACGTCCTTTTAATTCTAATACAGAATTTTCACGCTTCATGAAATCCACCGTAGCCTGCGGCTTAAAGATCGAAGGCGTCGGCTTGACGGCACAGCGAAAGACGAGGGGCATCCCGTTGGTGATACCGCCGTTGACGCCGCCGTTATGATTGGTTTGCGTTTTTATTTCGTGATCAGACATATAGTAGCTATCATTATACGCCGAGCCCCTGCCGTTGACCAGCTCGAAGGCGTCGCCGAACTGGACGCCTTTGATCGCCGGGACAGAGAACAGCGCGTGAGATAACACGCCCTCGACCGTATCGAACCACGGCTCGCCCACGCCGGCAGGCAGCCCGGTCACGGCTGTCTCCAGCACGCCGCCGACGCTGTCACCCTCAGCGGCTGCCGCTTCGATCGCCGCCTTCATCTGTTCGCCCCGATCGCGGTCAAGAACGGCAAAGTCCAGCTCGTTCAGCAGGGCGATCTCCTTTTCTAAGTCCCCGAACGCCTTGTCCGCGACGCCGCCGCAGGAGGCGATATGCGTCCCGATCCGAATGCCCTTTTCATTCAGGGCGCCGATCAGGATCGCCCCTGCCGCCACCAGCGCCGCCGTAATCCTGCCGGAGAAGTGGCCGCCGCCGCGATAATCCTCATAGCCGTGATACTTCGCGTAGGCGGTATAGTCCGCGTGACCGGGGCGCGCCAGCGACCGCGTCGCGGCATAGTCCTTGCTGTGCTGGGAGGTGTTGGGGATCAGGAGCGTGAGCGGCGTGCCGGTCGTCCTGCCCTCAAATACGCCGCTGACGATCCGGTACGCGTCAGCCTCATGCCGGGCGGTGCTGATCTTCCCGACCGGACGGCGTTTGTTGAGCTGAGCGCGGATGAACGCGTCGTCCACCGCGATCCCGGGCGCCAGCCCGTCCAGCACCGCGCCGATCGCCGCGCCGTGGCTTTCGCCGAACAGCGTCAAAGATATACTGTTGCCGAATGTATTCTTCATGATGCTCTTCCTATCACTTGAATCAGGGGGTACAAATCGCCGAAGCGTACCCTCTTCATCTCATATTGTCCGGGCTGTGAGACGGTCGTGACCGTCACCGTATCGCCCTCACCCTTTTTATCATGCGTCATCGCCGCGTATACCGCGTCGGCGTCCAGCTCGACCGAGGTCGGGAGCCGCAGGCTCTCTAATACCTTTATGACGCGCGGACGCAGATCATCAGACACCATCGGGATCATCCCGAGCGCCACACACTCGCCGTGATACAGGCCGTTGAGATGCTCGAAGCTCTCGATCCCGTGACCGATGGTATGACCGAAATTCAGGATCCTGCGGAGCCCGAGCTCCTTTTCATCCTGCTCGACCACGCTTTGTTTGATCATCAGCGACCGGGTGATAATTTCATCCATATTGTCTTTTATATTTCCTTTTTCGAATAATTCAAACAGCTTTTCGTCAGAGGTCAGCGCCATCTTCACCGCCTCGGCGAGCCCGTTGCTCACCTGCCTGTCGGGCAGGGTAGCGAGCAGGTCAAGGTCGATCAGCACCTTCTTCGGCTGATAGAACGCGCCGACGATATTCTTGATTCCGTCGAGGTTGACCGCCGTTTTGCCGCCGATGGAAGAATCGACCTGACTCAATACCGTTGTCGGAATATTATAAAAATCCACGCCGCGCATATATGCCGACGCGACGAAGCCCGCGAGATCGCCGACCACGCCGCCGCCGACCGCGACCACCGCGTCCCGGCGCGAGAAGCCGAGCGCGAGCATCCGGCTGAGAATCTCCCCGAACCGCGCGATACTCTTGCTGTCCTCGCCCTGCGGCACGGTATAGATACAGCCGTCCTTCGCCTGAGCCGCTACCGCCGCGGCGTATTCCCGCGGTACCCCGTCGTCGGTCAGCACCAGCACCCTGCGGTCAAGGTCGAGCCGCTCGCCCGCTCTTTTCAGCGCGCCGCGCTCGATCACGATCTCATAGCTGTCCGCGCCTAGGTTCATATGCAGTACATTCATCTTAATCATCCTTCAAAATCACTTCGTCGGCATAGCGCCCGACCACCTTGAGCATATCACAGTGCAGCGCCAGATGCCGCAGCATATCCGCGCCGTTCTGACCGGTCTCATCGCCCTCGGCTTCGATATAGAAGTAGTATTCCCACGCGAGCTCCTTCATCGGGCGCGACCGCAGCGCGCGCATATTGAAGCCGTAGGAGCTCAGCACGTTCAGCGCCTGCGCTAAAGCGCCTGCCTCGTTCTTGACGGTGAACATCAGCATAAAGCGGCTGTCGCCCGAGGGGCTGAGCGGTTGATTCTCAACGCGTGAAAATACCGCGAATCGGGTAGAATTCACCGCGCTTTCGTTAATATCATGATCGATCGTTTCCAGCCCGTACAGGCGCGCGGTCTCTGAGGAGGCGATCGCCGCGACGCTCCTGTCGCCGCCGTCGCGTACCGCCTTTGCCGCCCGGGCGGTGTTGGGGTATTCAACGGTTTCGTAGCCGTTTTTGCGGAGATACTCGGCGCACTGTGCCAGCGCCTGCGGATGGCTGACGACGGTCTTGATCTCCTTGGCTGCCGTGCCGGGAAGCCCCAAAAGATGATGGGAAATCCGCAGGGTATAGATGCCGTTGACATACAAGCCGCCCTGGAACATCAGATCCATCACCTGACCGACCTCGCCGGCATAGCTGTTCTCGATCGGCAAAACGCAGCTGTCACAGTCGCCGCTGACGACCGCCTCGTAGGCTTCGCGGAAGCCGCGAAACGCCACCGCCCGACCGTAGGGGAAAATCTTCTTGGCGGCGATATTGGCGTAAGCGCCCTCGATGCCGCTGTAGGCGATCCTCACGCCGCTGATGATATGCTCCTGAAACCGCTTGGAGACCGCCATCTCGTCCTGCAAAAAGCGGACGTAATAAGAGCGAATATCGCGATCGCTGATATAGGCGGTATTCTTCTCGATCAGCGCCTGCTCGCGCTTCGCGTCATAAATCTGTAAGCCGCGTTCCTTTTTGTATTCGGCGATCACCTTCGCCGCCTGCATACGCTGTTCGAACAGCGCCGCCATCTCGCGGTCGATCTCGTTGATCTTCACGCGCGCATCCTGTAGCTTGTCCATCCTATCACCTTCCGAAATATTTCATTCTTCCTGTTTCATACTAATCCTTAATAAAAACCTTTATCATCTATTGCGATAAATTCCGCATAGCTTTGTTGAGCTCCTTGACATACGACAGTATG
>CADBUN010000011.1 GCA_902797825.1 uncultured Ruminococcus sp.
GACAGGCTGGCGCCTGTCAAGGAGCCCAACAAAGCTATACGAAATATAGCGCAATAGATGATAAAGGTTTTTATTAAGGATTAGTATAACCGCTGCCGCTGCTGAACAAAGGCGCACGCTCAGCGTACGCCCTCAGTATACACGATATTTCAGATTCTTTCAAGTCCGATCCGCGTCATGACGGTTTCTTCCTTCATGCGCATCTCCGCCTTTTCCCGCGGCTCCATATGATCGTAGCCCAGCAGGTGAAGCATGCTGTGAACCGAAAGGTAACAGACCTCGCGCTCGAGGCTGTGACCGAATTCTTCCGCCTGATCCCGGGCTCTTTCCAGCGAGATCACCACATCGCCGAGCAGCTTTGCCCCGGTCGCCGGGTTAAGATCATACTCGCCGTTTTCGCCCAGCGGAAAGGACAAGACGTCGGTCGCCGCGTCAATGTTCCTGAACTTGCGGTTCATCGAACGAATCTCTTCGTTATCTACAAAGGTCACGCTGACCTCGGCATTACCCTTGAAGTTCTCTTCCCGGAGTACGGCGATACACGCGCGACGAACCAGCATCCGCAGTCCCGTGGGGATACGAACCTTCTTTTGGGCGTCGGTGATGATCACCTTTACCTTATCATTTGCCATTGCCATCATATACATGAGAATCCCTACTCTCTCTATGGCTCATCCTCCGTGGATGAGAATGGATGTTATCAGAATACGGAAGCATTCCCTCTTTTCCTCATACAATCGCTTATTCAGTAACCGGTGGCAAGTCGCCAGTGGTTAGAATACCAATCGTCATTGCGAGGGGCGCGAGGGTTAAGGTAAAGATTGCCACGTCGGAACCATGTTCCTCCTCGCAATGACAATCTGAAATGCGCTCCGTGGCAATCTCAACCGATTATCATAGTGGCAAGTAACCGGTCGCCGGTGAATCATGGTCAGCTGCGGCTGCGCTCCTGCGCCCTCTCATAGGCGCGGATGATGTCCTGTACCAGACGGTGACGGACGACGTCCTTCTCCGAGAAGGTCATGCGCTCGATCCCCTTGATTCCCTTGAGGATCTTGACCGCCTCCTTCAAGCCGGATCTGGCGCCGGCGGGCAGGTCGATCTGGGTGATATCGCCGGTGATGACCATCTTGCTGTTGTTGCCCAGTCGGGTGAGGAACATCTTCATCTGCTCCGAGGTGGTGTTCTGCGCTTCATCAAGGATGATGAAGCTGTCGTCGAGCGTTCTGCCGCGCATATATGCCAGCGGCGCGACCTCGATATTGCCCCTTTCGAGATACTTTTGATACGTTTCGGCGCCCAGCATATCGAACAGCGCGTCATACAGCGGTCTGAGGTACGGATCGACCTTGCTCTGCAAATCGCCCGGCAAAAAGCCCAACTTCTCGCCGGCTTCGACCGCCGGACGGGTGAGGATGATGCGGTTGACCTCCTTGCTGCGAAAGGCGGTCACCGCCATCGCGACCGCCAGATAGGTCTTGCCGGTGCCGGCAGGGCCTACGGCGATGGTGATCGTATTATTCTCGATCGAGGTACAATAGCGCTTTTGTCCCATCGTTTTGGGCTTGATGGGCTTGCCCTTGCTGGTCACGCACACACAGTCGGAGGCGAGCGTTTCTATCTTTTCTTCGCTGCCCTCGTTGACCAGCGAGATACAATAGGTGATGTTTTGTTCAGAAAGCTGTTCGCCGCGGTTCAAGAGGCTGAGCAGGCTGTCGATGACCTTGCTCGCCTTGAGCACGCCCTCGGCTTCGCCGGAGATCTTCAGCTCGCTGTCGCGCGCGTGGACGCGGACGCCGAACTCGTCCTCGATGATTTTGATATTGGCGTCAAAGCTGCCGAACAGCGCGGCGGCGTGTTCCATGCGGTCTATGTTAATGATTTGTTCCATAAGCCCTCAAAATACCCGGTCGCGGGGAAGCGCCGGCCGTCAAACGGCTTTTTCTTCTCCCTCTGCGAACAGCGTATAAAAATCCAATTTTGATATATCAATAGTATAGCATGAAATTCTGTGACAATCAACTATAATTTATAAATATTTCTATTTATTTTGTCCAAATTCGTTTGATTTTACCGAAGAATCGGACAACGCGATCATATTATTGACTTTTCCGAAATAAATATAGTATAATAAGCGTTAGACTTTGCCTTTATGACATGAAGGAGTTATTTCCATGAAACGATTATTTTGTCTGATGCTGTGCGTCATGACGGCGGTGCTCGTCGGCGCGTGCCATCAGGACAAAACCGAATCCGCGCCCACGCAGGTACAAACGGAAGCGCTCACCGAGGCTGCCGCGCCGACCGCCGCCGCGCAGACAGAGAATCCCGACGCGCTCGGGCTCAAGGCGTTTATCAATAGCTTTGATAAATCGACCGTTGTTCAGGAAAAGGAAATCTATCATCAGGACGATCTGACCGTCACGGTAAAGGGGATTGATTATTCGGCGATCTCCGGCCCCGGGCTGCAGCTCGCCTTTGAAAGTAAATATAACAAGGACATCATCATCCAGTCGCCCTATGCGGCGGTCAACGGCTTTATGATCCGTCCCGGGCTGAGCGCCGAGGTCGCCGCCGGCAAAACCGCCGAGGGCACGCTGACGCTGCCCTACTTCAACCTCGCGATCTCCAACATCACCTCGCTCAAGAAGATCGAATTTGCGCTGAGGATCGTGGAGGCAAAAAGCTATAACCCGATCGCCAAAACCGATCTGATCATCGTCAACACCTCCTCCGACGACGGGAAGGAGACCGTCTGTAACGAGACCGGTCAGACCGCCTATGACAAGGACGGCGTCAAGATCACCCTGCAGGGCGTCAACACCGACCGCGCCTTTTCGGACGGCGCCGAGCTGATGGTCTATATGTGCAACGATACCGACAAGAGTATCGCGGTTCAGACGGACGAGGTCATCGTCAACGGCTACGATATGACCTCCGCGATGAACCTGACCATCCTGCCCGGCAAGCGCGCCGTAGACGTCGTCACCTTCTACAAGCTCGATATGGAGGAGAACGACATCGAGGTGATCGACAGCGTCAAGATTTCGTTCACGCTCAAAAACGCCGATAACTGGGAGACCATCGACTCGACCGACCTGATCAACGTGGAGCTGAAGCAGGCGGAGACCTTAGCCGCCGCCACCCAAGCCGCCACAGCCGGCAAGGGGAGTTAAAGGTCAGTGGTCAGTGGTAGGGACGATCATTGATCGTCCGCTTGGCAGAAGCGCTTCCGCCCGATCTTGTGTATTCGATCACAGCAACGCTGCTTTCACCGGCAGCTGACAGGAATTCGGGTGAGGGCGGAGCCCTCC
>CADBUN010000012.1 GCA_902797825.1 uncultured Ruminococcus sp.
AGTTGTCAAGGTCGGCGATCGTGTAGAACTGCTGATTATGAAAACCAACGACGTTGAGGGTACCATCATGCTCAGTAAGCGCAGAGTAGACGCGCAGAAGGGCTTTGAAGAGCTGCAGAAGGCTTATGATGAAAAGACGATCCTCACAGGTTCCGTTACCGAGGTTGTTTCCGGCGGCGTTATCGTGGTCGCCAATGATATTCGCGTGTTCATTCCTGCTTCTCAGGCGACGCTTGAGCGCGACGCGAACCTCGAGGAGCTCAAGGGTAAGGAAGTCAAATTCCGCCTGATCGAGCTGTCTCAGCGCGGCAGAAGAAGAAAGATCATCGGCTCTATCAAGAGCGTTCTCCGCGAAGAGCTCGCGGCGAAGCGCGCCGAGTTCTGGGAGACCTGCGAGGTCGGTAAGGTCTATACCGGCGTTGTACGTACCCTGACCTCCTACGGCGCGTTCGTCGATCTCGGCGGTGTATCCGGCATGATCCATATTTCCGAGCTGTCCTGGCTGCGCATCAAGCATCCCAGCGAGGTTGTCAACGTCGGCGATACCGTTGAGGTTTATATCAAGGACATCAACACCGAGACCAAGAAGATTTCCTTAGGCTATAAGAAGACCGAGGATAATCCTTGGGTAATTCTCGAAAAAGACTATCCTGTCGGTACGGTTGTCAAGGCGAAGATCGTCGGTCTGACCGCGTTCGGCGCTTTTGCCAACATCATTCCCGGTATCGACGGTCTGATTCATATCTCTCAGATCTCCAACAAGCGTATCGAGAAGCCTGCCGACGAGCTGGCGATCGGCGATGAGGTCGAGGCAAAGATCACCGGTATCGACTTCGAGAAGAAGCGTGTCAGCCTGTCGATCCGCGCGCTGCTGCCCGAGGCGATGCCCGCAGCTCCTGTCGTCGAAGAAGAGGACGAGGTTGTCGCGGTTGTTGAGCCCGACGCTGAGCCTGTGATTCGTGAGCTCGAGGATGAGATCCCCGCGGCTGATCCTGCTCCCGCAGAGGAGACCGCTCCTGCTGAGGAAGCTGAATAAGTAATATGATTGACGGGCGTCCGTTTGGATGCCCGTTTTTCTTTTATTAATCTGTATCAGAATATTATGAGCGTGTTTTTTTGGTATGATAATAAAGTAGGCGGAAATACAAGCCGCTATTTCAATATTTCTGTATTACGCTGATACAGGCAATAAATCTGCTTACCGCTCACCTGTTGAGTTACCGGTAACGATTGATAAAGGAATTGATAGTATGTTTGAACAAATCACAAAGGATACGCAAGCTGTTTTTACACAGTTGATTGAAACAGCGAAGCTGACAGAGGGCTCGATCGTCGTCCTCGGCTGCTCCACCAGCGAGGTAGGCGGTAACCGGATCGGCACTCACTCCAGCATGGAGGTTGCCGCCGCGATCTACGACGGCTTCTTCGACCTGTTGAAGGAGAAGGGGATCTACCTGGCTGTCCAGTGCTGTGAGCATTTGAACCGCGCTCTGGTGATCGAGCGAGAGCTGGCGGAACGGGAGCGGCTCCCGATCGTGAACGCCGTGCCGCAGCCAAAGGCAGGCGGCAGCAGCGCGACGACCGCTTATGCGCGCTTTGACGATCCCGTACTCGTCGAGCATATCAAAGCGGACGCCGGCGTCGATATCGGCGGAACGCTGATCGGTATGCATCTCAAAGAGACCGCCGTACCGCTCAGGCTGCCCCAGAAGAGGATCGGCGAAGCCTTTGTCGCCTCCGCCCGTACCCGTGCAAAGTTCATCGGCGGCGCGCGCGCGGTCTATGATGAAACGCTTCTGTAAAGCGTTAACCGAAAAGATGAAGATTTGAGGATTCACGATGATGACTGCAAAAGACCAATTCATGAAGATTTATACCGAGAATATCTCGCGCAAGGGCTCTGCGGAGCTGCTCGAGTGGATACAAAAGACCGATTTCTTCACCGCGCCTGCGAGCACGAAGTACCACTGCGCCTGTGAGAACGGCTTGGTGATGCATTCGGTCAGCGTGTTTAATACGCTGGTCGAGAAGCATTTTGACGAAGAGACCGACAGCATGGAGAGCTTCGCGATCTGTGCGCTGCTGCATGACCTTTGTAAGGC
This sequence comes from uncultured Ruminococcus sp., assembly GCA_902797825.1. GTDB lineage: Bacteria > Bacillota > Clostridia > Oscillospirales > Acutalibacteraceae > Ruminococcoides. Next base: position 2,103 of record CADBUN010000012.1, read on the forward strand.
ACAGTTTTATAAGGTTTCTTCGCGTAATGTAAAAAATGATGAAACCGGACAGTGGGAAAAGGTGCCGTTTTATGCGATCGAGGATAGCTTTCCTTATGGTCACGGCGAGAAAAGCGTCTTTCTGATCGAGCGCTTTATGCGCCTGAAGCTCGATGAGGCGATGGCGATCCGCTGGCATATGGGCGGCTTCGACGACAACAACGGCATGTATGTCAGCAAGGCATATGAGCGTTATCCGCTGGCGGTAAAGCTGCATTTAGCTGATCTTGAAAGCACCTATCTCAGAGAAAAAGGCACCAGTGCCGTGCGTAACAAATGATGAAGATTGAAGAAGCAAAAGTCAAAATCACTGAGCTGTCAAAGGAGCTCCATTATCATAACGACCGTTATTATAACCAAGACGATCCCGTAATCTCGGACTATGAATATGACGCGATGCTGCGCGAGCTCGAAAACCTCGAAGCGGCGTTTCCCGAGCTGATCGTTCCCGATTCTCCGACACAGAAGGTCGGCGGCAGCAGGGGGGAGAAGTTCTCTCCCGTGACGCATACCGTACCGATGGAGAGCCTTCACGATTCCTTCTCCGCCGATGAGATTCGAGATTTTGACCGCAGGGTGCGCGAGGTGATTCGTCAGCCCTCCTATGTTGTCGAGCCGAAGATCGACGGGCTGTCTGTTTCGTGCGAGTATCGAAACGGCGTTTTCACACGCGGTTCCACACGCGGCGACGGTACCACCGGCGAGGATGTTACCGATAATTTACTGACGATACAATCTCTCCCCAAACGGATCAAAAATGCGCCGTCCTTCCTTGAAGTACGCGGAGAGGTCTATATGTCGGTTGAGACGTTTGAACGGATCGTCGCCGAACAAGAGAATAACGGTGAGAAGCCCTTCAAGAATCCGCGCAATGCCGCGGCAGGTTCGCTCAGGCAAAAGGACAGTAAGATTACCGCGAAGCGCGGCTTGGATATTTTTGTGTTTAATGTGCAGCAGGTGGAGGGGATGACCTTTACCTCGCATACGCAATCGCTCGATTATCTGACCGAAGCCGGATTCCCGACAGCCGGCTACCGCAGCTTTGACAATATCGACGAGGTGTTGGAGGAAATACAGCGCATCGACACGCATAGGGGAGAGCTCCCCTGTGATATTGACGGCGCGGTGGTTAAGGTCAATCACCTCTCTGACCGTGCGCTGCTCGGCAGTACCGCGAAGTTCCCCCGTTGGGCGGAGGCATATAAATATCCGCCCGAGGAGAAGGAAACGGAGCTTTTGGATATCGAGATCAACGTCGGCAGAACCGGCGCGGTAACGCCTGTCGGTATCTTCAAGCCGGTGCTGTTAGCCGGGACGACCGTTTCGCGCGCAACCCTGCATAACGAGGACTTTATCCGCGAGCTGGGCGTCAGTATCGGCGATACGGTCAAGATCCGTAAGGCAGGCGAGATCATCCCCGAGGTGCTCTCTGTCGTCAGCCACCAGCCCGACGCACCCGTATACACCCTGCCCTCACGCTGCCCCTCCTGCGGCAGTTTGTTGGTAAAGGAGGAGGGAGAGGCGGCGACGCGCTGTACGAACACCGAGTGTCCGGCTCAGCTGCTCCGCCACCTGATCCACTTTGTCTCGCGTGACGCGATGGATATCGACGGCTTGGGACCTTCCTTGCTCGAAGCGCTCCTGCACGAGGGCCTGATCAAAACCTTTACCGATCTCTATAAGCTGAAAGCCCGGGATGTCTCACAGCTCGAACGGATGGGGGAGAAATCTGCCGATAATCTGATTCGGGCGATCGAAAAGTCCAAGAGCGCCGCGATCTACCGTTTGGTATACGCCTTAGGCATCCGTCATATCGGCGAAAAAGCCGCGAAGCTGCTATGTCAGCATTTTCTCAGCATCGACAGACTCTTTGAGGCGAGCGAGGAAGAGATCGCCGCCATCGAGGGCTACGGCGCGATCATGGCGAAGTCCGTCTATGATTATTTCCGTCTGGAGGGTACCAAGCACCTGATCGAAGAGCTCAGAGCGCTCGGCGTTGAGATGCGGCCGATGGAGAAGGAGGAAAAGACCGGCAGCTTTGTCGGCAAGACCTTTGTCCTGACCGGTACGCTCCCGACCATGACCAGAAAGGAAGCCGCCGCATTGATTGAACAAAACGGCGGTAAAACCTCGTCCTCGGTATCAAAAAAGACCGATTATGTCTTAGCCGGCGAGGATGCAGGCTCGAAGCTGACGAAGGCGCAGTCCCTCGGCGTTACGATTATCTCCGAAGCTGATTTGATGAAGATGCTATAAACAGATTATTATTCATATACGATGATGATCCCCATCCGCCCGGATGGGGATTTTTGCTTGTTTGGAATAAGTGTTGTCCGATTCACATATGATTTACTGTTATCAAAAGTCAGGATGGTGAAAGTGATGGAACAAAACAGTTTGGAGCTTATAGCGGATAAGCTGCCCGAGCGTTTACGGCTTCCGCTGCAGAGGGTGAGGAACGCCGTTGAGGATAAGGTGACGCAAATCACCCTGCGTGCCGACAGACCGGTTTGTCTCTACGGACCGAATCGGATGTACTGTCTGACAGAAAACGGATGCCTTACCGACGCTCATGCGGCAAACGGCTTGCTGGTGCCATCGGCGAAGGAAATAGAGCAAATCGTATTAAAACTCTGTGACTACTCCTTGTATACCTATCAAAATGAGATCAACAGCGGCTTTATTACCGTGGGCGGCGTGAGAGTCGGCTTATGCGGTAAAGCGGTGCTGAATGACGATAAAGTCACGAATATCCGCGATATCGGTACGCTGAATTTTCGTGTGGCACGAGAGATTCGCGGATGTGCTTCACCGCTGCTGAAAAAGCTCGATCCGCTGAAAGGGGTACTGATCTGCGGCGCTCCGGGCAGCGGCAAGACGACGCTGATCCGTGATTTTGCGCGGCAATTATCCTACCGCTATCGGGTGAGCGTGCTGGATGAACGAGGAGAGCTGAGCGCTTTCAGCCGCGGTACATATGGCTTCTCGCTCGGCTTATGTGATATCTATGTCGGTTATCCCAAGGGGACGGCGGCGGAATGTTCGCTGCGCAGCATGGCGCCAGAGCTGATTGTCTGTGACGAGCTGGGGGATCGGAATGATGCGGAGCTGCTGCTTCATTCGATGCGGTGCGGCGTATCGTTTATCGCGACCGTCCACGCGGCGTCGATGAGCGATCTGCGCCGCCGGGAGATCACGCTCAAGCTGATCGAGACCGGGGCGTTTCATACGATCGTGTTCCTGTCCTCTGATGGGGAGGTCGGAAAGATCGACAAGATCTATGAGATGACAGAAGCCGATGATTAGGTTGATGTTATGTATCCTGATTATCTTCTGCGGTGCGGTGATCGGGCTGCATTTTTCCCGAAGGCTGACGAAGCGCCGTGAGATATTGCTCAGCTTTGAGAAGCTGTTTCACCGTGCTCAGCTACAGATCGGATACAACGCAGGTGATTTGTGTGAAGCGTTCGGCGAGAATTTTGCTTCCTTTCCCTTTTGTCGCAGCCAGCCGTTTGACGTCCAGTGGGAGCGGTTGATTAAACAGTTTACCTATCATTTGACAAAGGATGATATTTCGATGCTGTCGGAGTTTACCCGAGGCTTAGGGACGGCTGATGCAGAGGCACAGCAAAAGCATATCGCGCTCTATGTCGAACTGCTGCAGGAGCATATCCGTTCGGCGCAGGAGGATATCAGGAACAAGACGAAGGTCGCGCGCATCATTCCGACCGCGATCGGGATGGCGATCGCTTTGATGATGATTTAATACGAATACTATAAAGCAATTTATATGTTATCAGTGTAACAGGCTGTGACAGCGTCAAATACACGGATGTTAAGATAAAGGATGAAATCAATGGATGTTGATATGATATTCAAAATTGCGGCGATCGGGATCATCGTCGCGATCTTGAACCAGCTGTTGGTACGCAGCGGCAGAGAGGAACAGGCGCTTTTGACGACGATCGCCGGGCTGGTGGTGGCGCTGATGATGATTATTTCACAGATCAGCGAGCTCTTTACCACGGTCAAAAGCACCTTCGGATTATGAGTATCTTAACGCTCTGCGGCGCAGCGATTGTGACGGCGGTGTTAGCGGTAACGCTTCGATCCCAAAGTCCCCACAGCGCGATGCTGCTGTCGGTCGGCGCAGGAGCGGTGATGATCCTCAGCCTGATCAAGAATATGCCCGATACGCTTGCGGGCGTTCGGGCGATCCTGTCTGACGGGGGAATTGATCCGTCGGATATTGCGATCCTGTTCAAGGTGATGGGGATATGCTTTATCACCGAATTCACCTGCGACTGTGTCACGGAGGCTGGGCTCCTGTCGCTGAGCACGAATATCTCCTTTGCCGGGAAGCTTCTCGTTTTGCTGACGGCGCTGCCGCTGTTCGAAAAGCTTCTCGACGTGATCCTATCCCTTGGCGGCTGATATGAAACGCATCATCCGTTGTATTCTTTTGGCTGCCGTTCTGGTATGGGCATTTGCTTTGAAGTGTAATGCGGCAGATATTTCTCTCTTTGACCGTGAGATTCAACAGATCGAGGACAGCGTCAGTGACTCCGCGGCGGACGATTTAAAAGAGCTCGGCGCCCCCGATGTGGGCGATATCATCGCGAACGGGATTGACAGCGGCTCGGTGATGGATTATCTGTCCGGACTGATCGGTGAAAACAGCGCTCAACCCCTTTCGACGCTTATGATTCTGACTGCCGTTTTGCTTCTGGTTTCCGTTGCCGAATCGTATACGGTTTCGTTGAGATATACCGATACGAAGGATATCATGGGGCTGGTGGTCAGTCTGTTCATCGCCGCCGTGGTTTTTGCGCCTGCGGCACAGATCGTCTCGTCGATTGTCGCGGTGATCGAAGGCGCGTCATCGCTGATTACCGTATATCTCCCGGTGATGGCAGGGATCCTCGCGTTTTCCGGCAGACCGATCGTTTCCGGCGCCTACTATGCAGCCGTGATGACCGCTTGTAAAGTGATCGCTTCCCTGGCAGGCGCGCTGCTGGAGCCGCTGCTGCATATGATCCTGTCGTTGTCTGTCTGCGCCGGGATCAGTACGCGCTTTCGGCTTGGGGGACTGATCGAAACGCTGAGTAGGGGCTTTAAGATCGCCGTTACGTTTTCCATGAGTATTTTTGCGGCGATACTCGGGTTGAACGGCGCGCTGTCGGAAGCGGCGGACAGCGTCGCCGATAAAGCGGCAAAATTCACCCTCAGCTCGTTTGTTCCGCTCATCGGTTCGTCTATCGCGGAGGCATACGGCGCGATTCGCGGCAGCGTCGGCATATTGCGCTCGGGGATCGGTGTATTTGTGATTATGGCGGTATTCGTTGCCTTTGCGCCCGTGATCATCCAAACGATCCTGTGGTCGCTGACGCTCTTTGCCGCCAGAACAGCCGGTGAAGCGCTCGGAGTCAATACGGCGATCCCCGTTTTGAACGCGCTTTCACAGTTTATCGCCGCCCTGCGGACGGTGCTGATCGCGGTGATGACGGTGTTTATCATCGCGTCGGGAATTATGATGAAGCTGGGAGGATCATTATGAGCGCGCTCAAAAGCGTCTGTCTGACGCTGTGCTTTACCTGCGTCGCCGTCGGGATCGTATCGGTGCTGATTCCGCAGAAGCGGACGCGGCGGATCATGAGCTTTGTGACGGGATTGTTCTTCATCAGTACCCTTGTCACGTCGGTAGCGGCACAGGTACAAGCTCCCGATATCCAATTCCCGGATACAAGCGATATCCAACTCCCTGCCTATCGCGAAGAGGCGTATCAGCATACTGTCGCGCAAATGACAGCCGATCATCTGACCGAAGCGCTGGATGAGCTGCTCAAAAACGAAGGAATATCGGTACAGGATATCCGGCTTACGCTGAAAATATCCGACGAAGGCAGAATATCTGTTGTACGTGCCGTCATATATATAAGCGAAGAAAGCCGTCATCAAACGGCGCAAATCGAAAGTATCATATACAGGAATATTGCAAAGGAGCCGGAAATCTATGTTACCGGGAAAGAATCAGATGAAATGGCTGAGTGATAAGCGCGTTGTCAAGGCTGCCGTCATCATCGGCTTGACGGCTATCCTCCTGATCGGCGTATTTTCGGTCGTGGATTCCTCAGGCAACAACAGCATTAACGCGGAAGAATACGCGGCACGAACCGAAGAGAAGCTGCTCGAGATCGTCTCGCAGATCAGCGGCGTAGGGAAGGTCAGGATCTTTCTGACCATGGATAACAGCGGCGAGAACGTCTATCTGAAAAATACCGATACCAAAACCGTCAGCATCGAGCCGAAGGTACGCGGTGTGGTTGTCGTATGCGACGGCGGTGACGATCCGCTGGTGGTATCGCGCGTACTCGACGCGGTCACAAAAGCGCTGAACATCAGTTCAGATAAAGTATGTATCACAAAATGATCGTTGATACCGGTTTCTCATCAAACTGATCTATCGGAAACCGGTATGAAACCATCTAGAATAACAGGAGGAACGATGATGAAGATCAAAAAACAACATATACTGGTCGGAGCACTGGTGCTGGCGTTGGGCGCGGCAGTCTATCTGAACTGGCAGTTCTCGGGTACGCCGCTTTTGTCCTCTGCGTCCAAGGAGCTCGGAGCGGCAACGTATGTCAATAATGACGCGACGGCTACCGCGGACGAGGTCAAGACAACCGCGGGCGAGATGACGCCGCAGGCAAAGCTTGCACAGGCGCGCAACGACCGTACACAGGCGCAGGATAAGGCGCTGGAAGCGGCTGAAAACATCCTATCCCTCTCGGATAGCTCAGAGGAAGCCAAGGAAGAAGCCGTACAGGCAGCGAACGTGATCGAACAGCGTATCCTCGCCCAGAGTAACATCGAAGGCATCCTGACGGCAAAGGGCTTTTCGAGCGCGATCTGTTACTTATCGGACTCCGGCTGCACGGTCACGGTACTCAAAAGCGAGCTGAGTGATGATTCGCCGATCATCATCAAGGAGACGGTGATCTCTCAGACAGAGGTGGAGTTCAATAATATCGTGATTGTTGATGTAGCATAATTAGTATCGAAAAAACGGACGGTCAGACCGTCCGTTTTATGTTATGCTCTATTTTGTTTTGAGGATGAATATGGATCGCGTACATTCGTCCGCGATAACCTCACCCGGTTATTTCAGCATCTCGATGATTTCATCGTTGTCATCCGCTTTCGGGAGATCGCCCTTACCCTTCGCCTTGCTGAAATCGGTACCGTTGATCTTATCATAGCTTTCAGCATCGACGATGATCATCGCCGAGCGCGGCGCGATCAGCATATCGTTGGTAAAGGGATACAGTGCCTGATCGGAAGCGGCGTCACCGTCAGCTAATACATACCAGTGCGCAGGCAGCTCATACTGAGACTTGACCTGCGGCGCGCAGGGCTTATCGGAGTTATTGACGATCATGCTCAGCATCCGCCATTCATTTTCAGCGTCGTTCTTGAGCGTCAGAGAGATGCTCTGACCGTTATAGACGATATATCCGTCGTTGACCGCCTTGGTCGTATTATCGCGCAGGGGAGAGAACGCCTTACGAATCTTGATCAAGCCCCTGTAATAGTCTACCAGATTCGCGTATCGGATGGTACGCGCCCAGTTGATGGAGTTGATCGAATCGGGTGATTTGTATGAGTTATGATCACCCTTCTTGGTACGGGCGAATTCCTCGCCTGCCATCCAGAACGAGATACCCAGCGAAGATAAAATCAGCGCGGCGGCGAGCTTGTTCTGAGCGATATAGAGCTGATCGTTGGTATCGAAATCATCACACCAGTTGGATTTGAGGATCTTATCCCAAAGCGTCAGGTTATCATGCGCCGAAGCGTAGGTGATACACTGAGAGGGTTCGTTCGCCCAGTTACCGAAGGTGACGGACGAAGCGCCCATCATGCCGGCGATCACGTTATAAGCGCCGTGGGTTGAGCCCTGAATAAAGCCCTTGCTGTCATCGTCGGAGCCGCCCTTGATACCGTGGCGCATATCGTCGTTGAACATACCGATACGGGTGGAAAGCTTCTTGGCGTTGACCTTGTTGGAACAATCCTCACCGGAGATACCGTTCTCGCCGTCGTTCGCTGTCCATGGCTCGCCGTACATCAGAATTCTTTTGTCGATGGTATCCAGATCCTCGCGGATCAGGTTCATCGTTTCGATATCGTGACACGCCATCAAATCGAAGCGGAAGCCGTCAATATGATATTCTGTTGTCCAGTAATGCAGCGAATCAATCATGAATTTGCGGAACATGGTCTTGTCGGAAGCGGTGACGTTGCCGCAGCCGGAGGAGTTGAGGAACTTACCGTCTTGCATGCGGAAGTAATAGCCCGGGACGGTTTTCTCAAAGGGAGAGCCGGCGGTTGAATACATATGGTTGTAAACGACGTCCATGATCACGCCGATGCCTTCGTCGTGAAGCGCCTTGACCATCTCCTTGAATTCCTTGATCCTGACCTCTCCGTGATACGGATCGGAAGAATAAGAGCCCTCGGGAACGTTATAGTTTACCGGATCATAGCCCCAGTTATATTCTACACCCGTCATTTCGTTGACGGAGCCAAAGTCAAAAACAGGATTGAGCTGTACATGCGTGATGCCGAGCTTCTTTAGGTAATTTACACAGGTCGGATAAGAGGTAAAGGGGATACAGGTGCCTTTCTCGGTGAAGGCGAGGAACTTTCCGCGGTGCTCCTTGCTGATCCCCGAGGTATCGGAGGACGAGAAGTCGCGCACGTGTACCTCCCAGATGATCGCGTCATTCGGTTTATCGGGCAGGACATGACGGTCATGATCCCAGCCGTCGGGATTCGTCTCCTGCATATTGACGACCTCCGAGCGAAGAGAGTTCACGCCGGTCGCCTTCGAATATACATCCTGTGTTTCACAGGTGCCTTTTTCTGTCTTGATGACATAGGTATAGTAGATATGATTCAGGTCGCCGTCGATCGTCGCCGACCAAACGCCGGTAGCGGCGTCATACAGCATTTGTCTGATGCTCAGTACCTGAGCGCCGTCCTCATAAAAGGAGCCGGTGGAATAAAGCTTCAGCAGCACCTGTTCGGCAGACGGCGCCCATACCTTGAAGGTGGTATGCTCGGGCGTGTAGGTATAGCCTAAATCGTTGCCGTCATAGGTGTTGTAAATCTCAGATTTGTTGGAATAAAATGCGGTAGTACCCATTGCGAAAGCCTCACTTTACACTGCTTCATCTTTCAGTCATAAAAACTCAGTAACGACGTTATTTTACCATCATTCGCCGAGATTTTCAATATCAAACTGGCTGTAAAGCGTTTACGGGAATAAATTCCGTTCAAATTAATAAAAAACAATCTGAAAGATTGTTGAATCTGTTGAAATCGTTATGGCTGTTTTTTGTCCTCTTTCTCATATTTTATGATTGTGTTTTCATATGGTTCCGTTATTTACAAAGTATTCGACTTATGCTATAATAAAACCATGAGATTTTAAAGGAATCGAGGGATAACTATGTGTGAGGAAAAACTTACCGAAGATAAAAGCCGCAATCATGTTTCACGCTACAAAATGCGCGAGCAGGCGTTTTTCCTGTGCTTTGAATCGTTGTTTTCCGATGCGGAAATTGATGAGCTTGCCGATAACGCCGGCGACGCGCGCGACGAGTTCCTCAGCGATTATGCGATCAGCTGTGCCAAGGGCGTAAAGGCGGAGAAGGATAAGATTGATGAAATGATCTCCGCTAACCTCAAAGCCGGCTGGAAGATTAACCGCATCTCCAAGGTTTCTCTCGCTTTACTGCGCGTCGCCGTATATGAAATGCTCTTTATCGAGGATATCCCTGTATCGGTGTCGATTAATGAGGCGGTAGAGCTTTCCAAAAAGTATACGGTCGAGGAAGATACCGCGTTTATTAACGGCGTTTTGGGTGCGATTGCGAAAGAGCTATGAGCATATATCTCGGGATTGATACCAGTAACTATACCACCTCCGTATGCCTGTATCACAGCGACAGCGGCAAGGTGATCTCTAAACGGAAGCTGCTTCCTGTCAGGGACGGTGAGCTCGGGCTCCGCCAAAGCGACGCGGTTTTTCATCATGTACAGCAGATTTCATCGTTGTTTGAAGAAGCGTTTGACGGCTTTTCCGATTCGCTTAAGGCGATCGGCGTGTCGTATGCGCCGCGTACCGCGGAGGGTTCTTATATGCCTTGCTTTACCGTCGGGACCGCGATCGCGGATGTGCTTTCCTCGGTGCTGAAGGTTCCGGTGTATCGTTTCTCCCATCAGCAGGGGCATATCGCCGCGGCGCTGTACAGTATCGACCGCCTGGATTTATTGATGAAACGGCATATCGCCTTTCATGTCAGCGGCGGTACGACAGAAGCGCTGCTCGTCAACGACGGCGACGGCTTTCTTCCGACGCGGATCGTGGCTCAGACGCTTGATTTAAATGCCGGTCAGCTGATCGACCGTATCGGCGTGATGCTCGGACTGCACTTCCCGTGCGGAAAAGAGCTCGAACAGCTCGCCCTGCAATGGGAAGAACCCGTCCGCGTAAAGGCGACCTTAAAGGGCTTGAACTGTTGTCTCAGCGGTGGTCAGAATATCGCTCAAAAACACTTAAAAGAGGGGAAAAGCCCTGCCTATATCGCGCGGTTCGCAATGGAATTCATCAGCACCGCGCTTGCCGGTATGAGCCGCGGTATCCGCGAGGCGTACGGTGATTTGCCGTTCGTCTATGCCGGCGGTGTGATGTCCGATTCGATCATCCGGGACCGTGTGACAACGGGGGAGGGATGCGTGTTTGCGCTCCCTGCGTTTTCCTCCGATAATGCGGCGGGTACAGCGGTACTCGCCTTTATAAAGGATAATGTATGATGACGCCAAAGGTTTTTACCGTCAGTCAGCTCAACGCGCATATCAGCAACTTGATTGCGTCTGACACCGAATTGAATATGATCTTCATTGAGGGCGAGCTTTCCAACGTGAATATCAACGCGAAAAGCGGTCATATGTACTTTTCGCTGAAGGATAAGAACAGCGTGGTTCGTGCCGTCATGTTCTCGTGGAGCGTGCGTAACCTGCGCTTTCGTCCCGAGGACGGGATGAAGGTGATCATGCGCGCGCAGGTGTCTGTATATGAGCCGGGCGGTCAGTACCAGCTGAGGGTGGAGGATATGCAGCCCGACGGCGTCGGGGTACTGGCGATGCAGCTCGAGCAGCTCAAAAAGAAGCTCGGGGCAGAGGGACTCTTCGCGCCGGAGCATAAGAAACCGATCCCGCCAATCCCTAAAACGGTCGGGATCATTACCTCTCCGACGGGCGCCGCGCTGCGCGATATCCTGGATATCATCGGCAGACGCTTTCCGTGCGTCGATTTGGTGCTGGCGCCGGTTCTGGTTCAGGGTGAGGAGGCGCCGGCACAGTTGATCCGTGCCGTCGATCTTTTCTCGGAGCATCACGCGGCTGATGTGGTCATTATCGGCAGGGGCGGCGGCTCGATGGAGGATCTTTGGGCGTTTAACGACGAGGGCTTAGCTCGTGCCATTTACGCCTGTGAGGTGCCTGTGATTTCGGCTGTCGGGCATGAAACCGATACGACGTTATGTGATTTTGTCAGCGATCTCAGGGCGCCCACGCCCTCCGCGGCAGCAGAGCTTGCCGTACCCAACCGGGTGGATTTGTATGAAAATGTCCAGAATCTTTTGCGCCGCTCCGTCGCGGCAATTCAGACGCAGATGATGACCTGTCGGCGTGATGCGGACAGGATGTTTGAATTAGTCGAAGCGCGTTCGCCGTTATCCGAGGTGAATCAGGATTTAGAGCTGGTTAATGCGCTGCAAGCGCGTGCCGGGATTGCCGCGGAGCATCGGCTGGCAACAGCGGCGGCGGAAAGCGCCGAGCTCTTTGCGGTGGTAGAATCGCTCAATCCCGTCGCGGTGTTGAATCGCGGCTTCGCATATCTGACGCATCATGGCGTCAACGTCAGCTCGGTTCATGACGTAAATAGCGGCGATGAGCTCGACGTCACCTTAAAGGACGGAACCCTTCAGGTCAGGGTAGAATAAGAGGAGAACTATGTCTTTCGCGCATCTGCACGTACATACTGAATACAGCCTGCTCGACGGCGCGTGCCGTATTTCCCGGGTGGTTGCCCGGGCAAAGGAGCTGGGACAAACCGCTCTGGCGGTTACCGATCACGGCGTGATGTACGGTGTGATTGATTTTTACAGAGAATGCAAAAAACAGGGGATAAAACCGATTATCGGCTGTGAGGTTTATGTCGCGCCGCGTTCGCGCTTCGATAAGACATTTGAGCTGGATAAGGAGTATTATCACCTGATTTTGTTATGTGAAAACGAGGTCGGTTATCATCATTTGATGAAGATGGTTTCCCTCTCATTTACCGAGGGCTTTTACCAGAAGCCGCGTGTCGATCGCGCGCTGCTCGAAGCGTATCACGAGGGCTTGATCTGTCTGTCCGCCTGTATGTCCGGCGAGGTGCCGAAGCGGTTGCTGTCCGGTGATGATCAGGGCGCGGCGGAGGCTGCGCGGTATTATCAAAGCGTTTTCGGAAAAGAGAATTACTTTATCGAGCTGCAGGATCACGGGATCCCGGAGCAAAAACAGCTGAATCAAAAGCTCAGAGAGCTTGCCGCAACGATCGGCGCCGGATTGGTCGTGACAAATGACTGTCATTATGTTAAACAGGAGGACAGCCGCCTGCATGATATCCTGCTGTGCATCCAGACCAACAGCACCGTCAATCAACAGAAAATGGGCTTCGAAACCGAAGACTTCTACCTCAAGAGCGAAGAGGAAATGCGACAGGTATTCCCCGATTCGGAGGAAGCCTTTGACAATACCGTCAGGATCGCCGAACGCTGTCAGGTAGAATTTGTATTCGGTCAGCGTAAGCTGCCTGATTTTAAAACGCCCAATAACGAGGATCACTATACCTACTTCCGTCGAAAATGCTATGAGGGATTATATCGTCATTACGGAAACGAGCCCGATCAAGCCTTGACAGAACGGCTCGAGTATGAGCTTTCTGTCATCAAATCCATGGGCTTTGTCGATTACTTCCTGATTGTCAACGACTTTGTGCAATACGCCAAGAGCCGGGATATCCCCGTCGGTCCGGGCAGAGGCTCGGGAGCAGGCTCTCTGTGCGCCTACTGTATCGGGATCACGGGTATTGATCCTATCAAATATAATCTGCTGTTCGAGCGCTTTTTGAATCCCGAACGCGTCAGTATGCCGGATTTTGACATCGACTTTTGCAAGGAACGCCGCGGCGAGGTGATCGACTATGTGATCCGCAAATACGGCGCCGATCATGTGGCGCAGATCGTCGCCTTCGGTACCATGCAGGCGCGCGGCGCTGTTCGCGACGTGGGCAGGGTTTTGGATATCCCGTATGCGACTGTCGATAAAATCGCCAAGATGATTCCGTTCAGCATTGATATGACGATTGATAAGGCGATGACTATGTCGGTGGAGCTGCGGCGCAGCTATCAGCAGGACGATACGGTCAAAAGGATCGTCGATATCGCGCGTGATCTAGAGGGCGTGCCACGCCATATCACGCTTCACGCGGCAGGGGTGGTCATTACCGATCAGCCTGTCAGCAACTATGTACCACTCGCAAAATCCGATGACGCGGTGATTACCCAGTTCACCATGACAACGCTCGAAGAACTCGGTTTGTTAAAAATGGATTTTCTCGGCTTGCGCAATCTGACGGTGATCCATGACGCCGAGGTGATGATCCGACGTCTCGATCCCGATTTCAGCATCGAGCGAATCAGTTATACCGATCAGGCGGTCTATGAGATGATTGCTACCGGGTATACGGACGGGGTGTTCCAGTTTGAAAGCGGCGGTATGAAGAATGTGCTCGCCCAGCTCAAGCCCGAACGCTTTGAGGATCTGATCGCGGTGATCTCGCTGTATCGTCCCGGTCCGATGGATTCGATCCCGACCTATATCCGCAACCGCCATCACCCGAACGAGATTACCTATAAGCATCCGCTTTTGGAGCCGATTTTGAACGTCACCAACGGCTGTATCGTTTATCAGGAGCAGGTCATGCAGATTTTTCGTTCACTCGCCGGTTATTCGCTCGGACGCGCGGATATCGTTCGCCGCGCCATGAGCAAGAAGAAGCATGATGTGATGGAGCGTGAAAAGCAGATATTTGTTCACGGACTGGTGGACGACAGCGGTAAGGTTGAGGTAGAGGGTTGTCTCAGGCGCGGTATCAGCGAAGAGGTCGCGCTTTCGGTCTTTGCCGAAATGGAGAGCTTCGCTTCTTACGCCTTCAATAAAAGTCATGCGGCAGCCTATGCCGCGTTATCCTATCAGACAGCCTATCTCAAATGCCATCACAAACGCGAGTATATGGCGGCTCTGCTGTCCTCCGTGATTGAAAATCAGAATAAAACCGCTGTCTATATCGGAGAATGTCACCGCATGGGGATCGCCGTGCTGCCCCCGAGCGTGAATCAAAGCGAGAGCAAATATACTGTTTCACAAGGGAATATCCGCTTCGGGCTTTCCGCCATCAAGAATCTCGGGCTGGCGTTCATTCACGAAATCATCCGGGAACGCAGCATCAAACCTTATCAGTCCTATTATGATTTTTGCAGAAGGCTCAACGGAAAAGGGCTGAACGCGCGCGCGTTAGAAAGCCTGATTAAATCCGGCGCGCTGGATGAATTTGAATATAACCGTCGTGAAAAGCTCACCGTTTCCAAGACGATTTTAGAGGATCTGGAATATGAACGAAAGCGCGGCGGCGGCGCCGGTCAGATTTCGCTGTTCGATATGGGCGGCGAGGATCACTCCGCCGATATTGCTGTACCGACGCTGGAGGATTTCCCGCTGATGGAACGCCTGAATATGGAGAAAGAAATCACGGGAATGTTCCTGAGCGGTCATCCGCTGGATGAATATGCCGCGTATTCTGCTTCGGTGAACGCCGACAGGATCAGTGATATCCTCAACCTTGAGGACGGCAGGTATCATGATCGTTCAAGGGTGAAGCTGATCGCTTCCGTCAATAAGAATAAAACCCAGATCACCAAGAATCAGCAGATGATGGCTTTCGTAGAAGCGGAGGATCGTTACGGCTCGTGTGAGATCATCGTGTTTCCGAAGGTGCTGGAGGATGCTCATCACGGACTGTACCAAGGCGCTGTGATCGAGGTGGAGGGGACGCTGAGCGCCAAGGAAGAGGAAGAGCCGCGCGTGATAGCGGAAAAGATCACCGCGCTGCCGCCGGCAAAGGAATTGAAGCTTCCGGTAGCCTCCGGCAGAACCTTACCTCCTGTTCCGTCGCAGAAGCCTCCTGAGAGACAGCCTAAGCTTCCGCCGCAGCCGCAGACGCTTTATCTTCGGGTGCCGTCCCTGCAAAGCCAAGCTTATCTGAAAGCCAAAAACATCCTCGAGATATTTTCCGGCTCCACACGCGTGATCTTTTATCTGAGCGAGAGCAAGGAACAGCTTCTTGCGCCGCGATCGCTGTGGACAGCCGTCAATCAGACAATGATCGGTGAGCTGATCTACCAACTTGGGGAAGAAAATGTGATACTGAAATAAGCGACAGGGAAGGGTTTTCGACGCCCTTCCCGAATTTCTTTGATGAATTTTGCATAAATACTTGATTCTGTATGAAGATTTGTATTATAATAGACTCTGTAATTATGCATTCATAGACAGGAGGAGTATCTATGGCTAAATCATTAGCAGTATTAACAAGCGGTGGCGATGCACCGGGCATGAACGCCGCGGTCAGAGCGGTAGTCAGAGCCGGTATTTATAACGGCTTTAAGGTTTACGGCGTATATAAGGGATATAACGGTCTTTTGAATCAGGACGTAAAGGAGATGAATCTCCGTTCGGTTTCTGATATTCTCAGCCGCGGCGGTACGATCCTGTATACCGCGCGCAGTAAGAAGTTTATGGAGAAGGAATATCAGCTCAAGGCGGCTGAATACTGCCGTTCGCTGGATATCGAAGGCTTGGTGGTCATCGGCGGCGACGGTTCCTTCCGCGGCGCCAGAGCGCTTTCGAACGCCGGCATCCCCTGCGTAGCGCTTCCCGGTACCATTGACAACGATATCGCCTGTTCGGATTATACCATCGGCTTTGATACCGCGATGAATACGGCGGTCGAGATGATTGATAAGATTCGCGATACCGCCCAGAGCCACGACCGCTGCTCGGTAGTAGAGGTCATGGGACGCCATTGCGGCGATATTGCGCTCGAGACCGGTATTGCCGTCGGCGCGACCTCCATCATCGTCCCCGAGGTGGAGTATGATCTTGAAAAAGACGTCATCTCTCGTATTTATGAGCAGAAGGATACCGGCAAAAAGCATTTTATCGTGATCGTTGCCGAGGGCGTCGGCGGTTCTCAGGAGATTTCGCATTATATCCAGCATCGTACCGGGATCGAGACGCGCGCGACCATCCTCGGTCACGTACAGCGCGGCGGTTCTCCGTCGCTGCGTGATCGCCTGATGGCTACCTCGATGGGCGTAGCGGCAGTCGAGCTGCTTTCCAAGGGCATCGGCAACCGTGTGATCGCTTCTCATGAGGGCAAGATCGTCGATTACGATATCACCGAAGCGCTTGAGATGCCGCGCGAATTCAACAAGTCCTTGTATGAAATCGCCATGAAGGTATCAATTTGATGATTAATTGATCACTGTAAAGCCCTGATAAGCGTGGCAACGCGTTTTCGGGGCTGTTGCATTATCTCATAAGAATGGGTTCAGATAAATCATGGGTATACAGTATTTTTATAATTTTTGTATCGCACAGCTCGACGATACCGATTTAGAGAGCGATATTCTCTCGGCGGTACGCAAGAGCTATTTTGCGAGCTTTGAAAAGATTCGTGACAAGATCACCTATGACAGCGAGGGCGTGTCGCTCCTGTACGATTACGGGATTGAGCGTGATAAGCCCCTGCGATGGACGGTCAAGAATCCTCACGGCGGTATTGTACAGGAGGTCATTCAGGCTGACGGCGGAAGGTATTATTTGAATTTTTACCGCGGCGATCAGTTGTATAAGCGCCTGCTGTTCAGCAAGCTGCATACGCTCCTTAAGGCGGAGTATATGGATGACAGCGGCGTTGTATGCCGCAGTATCGAGCCGCGCAGGACGCAGGTCGGCTTATGCCTGCTGTATACCGATAACCGGCTTTCCGATCCGGTGGTGCTTTATGCCGCGCCGGATGTCCGTGATGAGCGCGTGCTGGATGCTCTCAGAGAATCCTTTACCGATTATACCGCTGTTGCCGGTACCAACGAAGGCGTCGTTTGGTATCTGAGCGATGAACAGATCGCGCGGTTCAAGGCCTTTGTCGATCAAAAGTTGAATGAATTGGAAAAGGAAAGTGAAGTCAGCTTTGTAGACGGCGAGACGCCTCTTTTTGATAAAATCAACGTTAAGGATTTTAACATGAAGCGCAATCTGTCTGCGTCGCTGGATATTTCACAGGCAAAGGACTTTGACATTTCCTTACCGCAGAAGCAACAGGAGCCCGAAGCGCTGACAGAAGAAGCCGTTGAAGAGAGCGGGACGGAGCCCGAATCGAATGACAGACAGGCAGAAACCGCACCGGCGGAAGAAGCAGCTCTTGATGAAGCAGCTGCTATTGATGAAGAGGCTCACACAGAGGATACGAAGGCATCCGACGCCGACAAGGTCATTATGGCGGACGGCGCGGAGTATCGCTATTACGGCGAGCTTGACGCAAACGGCTATCGCTCGGGCTACGGCAGGACGGTGACGGATGAAGGGCGCACCGCCTATGAGGGCTGCTATCTTAACGATAAGCGCTCCGGTAAAGGCGCCTATTTCTATCGGGACGGCTCGCTGTGCTACAGCGGAGACTGGGCTGAGAATGTACGTCACGGCGTCGGCGTGGGCGTCAGCGCGCGTGACGGCTCGATGCATATCGGACGCTGGCGGCACAATAAGCCCGAGGGCAACGGTGTACGCCTGAGCGCCGAGGGTGAGATCAAGTTCGTTTGCAGGGAGCTTTCCGACGGCGGTACGGTTTTGATGCATTATCTCAAGGACGATACCGTTTTGATCTCCAAATATGATGAAAACGGTGCCAAGCTATCCGAAAAATCCGTTTCACTGACTGATTTTTCATAACGACATAAAACGCGGAGAAAACATCCGCGTTTTATTTTTGCATATTCTTTTCCTTTCCGTACATACTAATACCAATCTCAAAAAGCCATTAACATTTGTTATAGATTATTTCATTTGAGATTAGTAAAACAACGTCGCTGTATGCGACAGGAAGTACAATCGTGAGGAGAATCATCATGAAAAGAATACTCGTGTTATTATGCGCTGTAGCGGTTCTGAGCATGATCCTGTGTTCGTGTATGAGCACGACTGCCGGTAAGGTGAAGGATGCTGCGTCAGAAGCGGTCAGCGACATGAAACAGAGCGCGACCGCATACAGCGGTGATAATGAAGGCTTGTTTGACGATAACCGCTCTACCGAGCTCCCGACCGAAAAGAGTAATATGATGGAAACGATCGCGGACGCGGTTGCCACCGAGCTGGATGATATGGTCGAAAACGGTGAGGTGGAAGACGGCGACGGCAATGTCGGCGAACGAGAAAACAAAGACGGCGACGGTAACGTTGATGCGAACGCCGCTGACTGAGCAGGAGTGACTCCTGCTTTACATATATACTAAGTAGCAATAAAACACTTTAATATCTATTGCGGAGAATTCCGCATAACTGCGTTGTCAGTCTTGACAGGCGCCAGCCTG
>CADBUN010000013.1 GCA_902797825.1 uncultured Ruminococcus sp.
TACCTCGGCGCCGACATGGATGATACCGTCCTCGTCCAGATCCTTGAGCATATCCTCGCCGACATTCGGGATGTCGCGGGTGATCTCCTCGGGACCGAGCTTGGTATCGCGGGCGTCGATCTCGTATTCTTCGATATGGATTGAGGTATAGACGTCGTCACGCACGATCTTTTCGTTGATCAGTACGGCGTCCTCATAGTTATAGCCTTCCCAGGTCATGAAGCCGATCAGGGCGTTCTTACCCAGGGAGATTTCGCCGTTCTTGGTCGCGGGGCCGTCGGCGAGCACCTCGCCCTTGACGACGCGCTGACCGCGCTCGACGATCGGAATCTGGTTGATACAGGTGCCCTGGTTGGAGCGCAGGAACTTGATGACCTCGTGCTCCCTGACCTTGCCGTTATCATACTGAACGGTGATATGGTTCGCGTCAACGCTCATGACGGTACCGTCGTCCTCGGCGAGGACACAGACACCCGAGTCGGTGCCTGCCTTATACTCCATGCCGGTGCCGACGATCGGCGACTCGGTCACCATCAGCGGAACTGCCTGGCGCTGCATATTCGCGCCCATCAG
The DNA here is from genome assembly GCA_902797825.1 of uncultured Ruminococcus sp. Taxonomy (GTDB): domain Bacteria; phylum Bacillota; class Clostridia; order Oscillospirales; family Acutalibacteraceae; genus Ruminococcoides. The sequence continues at coordinate 574 of CADBUN010000013.1, forward strand.
CGCGCGGTTCGCGTCATCGTTCTCGAGGAAGGGGATCATCGCGGTCGCGACGGAAACAACCATGCGCGGGCTGACGTCCATGTAGTCAAATTCGGAGGGCTTCAGCTCGACGAACTCGTCCTTGTGGCGGCCGACGACCTTCTTGTGGACAAAGCGTCCCTCTTCATCCAGCGGCTCGTTCGCCTGGGCGATCTTATACTCGTCCTCGACGTCCGCCGTCATGTATACGACGTCCTTGGTGACGACGCCGGTCTCCTTGTCGATCCGGCGGAAGGGCGTCTCGATAAAGCCGTATTCGTTGATCTTCGCGAAGGTCGCGAGATAGGAGATCAGACCGATGTTCGGACCTTCGGGCGTCTCGATCGGGCACATACGGCCGTAGTGGGTATAATGTACGTCACGCACCTCAAATCCGGCGCGGTCACGGCTCAGACCGCCGGGACCGAGGGCTGACAGACGTCTTTTGTGCGTCAGCTCGGCAAGCGGATTGTTCTGATCCATGAACTGGGACAGCGGAGAGGAACCGAAGAATTCCTTGATCGCCGCGGTGACGGGACGGATGTTGATCAAGGTCGCCGGTGAGAGCGCCTCGGGATCCTGCGCCTGCAGCGTCATGCGCTCGCGGATGACGCGCTCGAGACGCGAGAAGCCGATGCGGAACTGGTTCTGCAGCAGCTCGCCGACACAGCGGATACGACGATTGCCCAGATGGTCGATATCGTCGGTGGTGCCGATATGCTCGGCAAGACAATTCATATAGTTAATCGAAGCGAAGATATCCTCGACGGTGATGTGGTTGGGTACCAGATCGTGCGCGCGGCGCTCGATCTCAGCCTTGAGCTCGTCCTCGTTCTCGCAGGAATCGAGGATCTCGCACAGCACGTCGAAGCTGACGCGCTCGCGGATGCCCAGCGGCACACAGTCAAAGTCAACATAGGCGTTGATATCGACCATGCCGTTGCTCAGCACCTTGACCTCGTGGCCGTCCTCGGCGGCGATATAGACGGACTTGACGCCGGCGTTGTCGATCTCTGCCGCCTTCTCGCGGGTGATCAGCTCACCGCGCTGCGCCAGCACCTCGCCGGTACGGGAGGAGGCAACAGGCCGGGTGAGGACATGACCGCTGATACGGCCTGCCAGATTCAGCTTTTTATTGTATTTATATCTGCCGACACGCGACATATCATAGCGTCTCGGATCAAAGAAGAGGTTGTTGATGTGCGTCTGAGCGCTCTCGATGGTAGGCGGCTCGGAGGGGCGCAGCTTGCGGTATACCTCTATCAGACCGTCCTCGACGCTCTTGCAGCCGTCCTTCTCGAAGGTCGCCTTGATGCGCTTGTCATCGCCGAACATCTCGACGATATCGCCGTCGGTGCCCAGGCCCAGCGCGCGCAGGAATACGGTGATCGGCAGCTTGCGGTTCTTGTCGATACGGACATAGAAAACGTCGTTGACGTCGTTCTCATACTCCAGCCATGCGCCGCGGTTCGGGATGACGGTAGAGGAGAACAGCTCCTTGCCGGTCTTATCATGATCCATCTTAAAATAGACGCCCGGAGAACGAACCAGCTGGGATACGATGACGCGCTCGGCGCCGTTGATCACGAAGGTACCCGAGTCGGTCATGAGCGGAAAATCACCCATGAACACGTTGCTCTCCTTGATCTCGCCGGTCTCCTTGTTCAGCAGGCGCGCGGTCACGCGCAGCGCGGCGGAATAGGTCGCGTCTCTTTCCTTACACTCGATGACCGAATAGTTCGGATGGTCGATATCGAGGGTATAGTCGATGAAGTCGAGGACAAGGTTGTTTTGATAATCGTTTATGCCGGAAACGTCCTTAAAGACCTCCTTCAAACCCTCGTCCAGGAACCACTGGTAGGATTTCTTCTGGATCTCGATCAGATTCGGCATACTGATGACGTCTTCAATCTTGCCGAAGCTCTTGCGTTCCGCTTTGCCCAATTTCACGTCTTTGACATTCACCAAAAGCGCATCACTCCTTCTTTTTGATAGTTCACGGGAACCCTGCGGCAACCCTCCTGCCGTCCTTTTGCGAGACAGGGCGACGGGGCAGCTCAACGGCGCGCCGCCATCCTGTGTCATAAAACGGAAATGGTGACAAGATTGTTTTCATTTCCCTCTTGACAAACGGCTTTGACTCTGCTAATATACTTTGTCGAAAATTCCGCAAAAGCCGAGAGGTGCAAATGTTCCCATAATGATACATTGTAGTAGTTTATATGATTTCGTCAAGAATGTCAATAGTTTTTTCGAAATTTGTTCTTTTTAATTCTGATTCGCAATTATAATCAAAATACTTTTGTTCTCGAAAGTATAAGGAACACCCGACAGCGTTTAATGTTTAATCCTGCCGATCCGACACCTCTTTTGGATAATATCCACAATTCTGCTTATACTACGCACGGAATTTGAGAAATAGTCAACGAAGGAAGCGTTTTTATGTCCCTGAATGCCGAAAAAATCCGGGAATCTCTGCATACGCCCGTCACCGTTCGCCTGTATGACAGCATAGATTCCACCAATAACGAAGCCAAGCGCCGCGCCGAAACCGACGAGGGCGTCTGTCTGTATGCTACCCAACACCAGACCGCCGGCAGGGGCAGACGCGGTCACAGCTTCTATTCGCCCAAGGATACCGGGCTGTATATGACGCTCGCTCTCCCCCTTACGGCGCTTGAACCGAGCGTCCAGCGGATCACCTGTGCCGCGGCGGTGGCGGTATGCGAGGCGGTCGAAGCGCTCAGCGGTCAGCGTCCGCAGATCAAATGGGTAAATGATATCTACCTCTCGGGCAAAAAAGCCGCCGGGATCCTGACGGAGCTGCTCACGGACAGCAAAAATCAGCCCCGTTCCGTCATTGTCGGAATAGGGCTGAATCTGAATACCAAGGACTTTCCCGAGGAATTCGCGCAGAACGCCGGGAATCTCGGCGCAATCGAGGTCAACGCGCTGTGCGGCACGATCGCCGACCGCCTGATGCGCATGGTGCGTGATCTCAATCATCATTCTGTTATCGAAAAATACAAACAGCGCAGTAACTGTATCGGCAGGCTTGTCACCTACCAAAGGGACGGGGCGGCGCGTACCGCACGGGCGGTCGATATCGACGAGGACGGCGGCTTGGTCGTCGAAGAGAACGGGATACCGCTCACCCTCAACTCCGGCGAGATCAGCGTCAGGCTGACTTGATCGGGTTCAGCTCAGGAGCTGTCAA
>CADBUN010000014.1 GCA_902797825.1 uncultured Ruminococcus sp.
AGCTTGAGGAATACCTCGATTATTCAATACAGTAAGCACTAAAGGCGGAGGGCAATAGCCCTCCGCCTTTAGTTTCGCGCATATATTTATTTCTCCTTCGGCTTGCTGACCAGACCTGCCGCGAGCGACAGCACTACCGCCGCGCCGATGCCTGCCGCCGCCGCGCTCAGGGCGCCGGTCAGGATGCCGACGGCGCCGTCCCGATCCACCGCGTCGCGCACCCCCTGCGCCATCAGATGACCGAAGCCCGACAGCGGTACCGCGGCGCCCTCTCCGGCCAGCTCGACCAAGGGCTCATAGAGCCCGACCGCCGAAAGGATCACCCCGGCTACCACAAAGCCCGTCAGGATACGCGCCGGCGTCAGCGAGGTGCGGTCGATCAGTACCTGTCCGATCAGGCACAGCGCGCCTCCTACCAAAAACGCCCATAAAAACTGCATTTTTATCATCCTTTCTCTTACGAAAGATATTGAAAAATCCTCTTTATAATGTTATTATATATTTTTAGTGACAAATCATTCATTTTGAAGTCGGGTGAGGGCGGTTCTCTGCTGCCCATTCACCGGTAAGGATTCTCTATTTACCCCAATAAAGGAGGAATTTGATGGCTGAGCTCAGCTTTCCCAAGCGACCGTACCGCACCAAGGGCGGTGTACACGCTCCTCATAACAAGCATACTGCGCATAAAGAGAGCGTCGTGATGCCGGCGCCGGCGATGGTCGCCCTGCCGATGACACAGCATATCGGCGTCCCCTGTAAGCCGATCGTCAAGGTCGGCGAGACGGTAGACGTCGGTCAGCAGATCGCCGGCAGCGACGCCTTCGTCAGCGCGCCGATCCACGCCAGCGTCAGCGGTAAGGTCAAGAAAATCGACAAAATCACCATGCCGGACGGCAGCAGGGTGGACGCGATCTTTATCGAAAGCGACGGCGAGATGCGCCTGTCGCCCGAGATCAAGCCCCCCAAGGTCGATAGCCTCTCCGACCTGCTCACCGCGGTGCGCAACAGCGGTCTGGTCGGACTCGGCGGCGCCGGCTTCCCGGCTTCCGTCAAGCTGAATATCCCCGCGGACAAGAACGTCGATACCCTGATCATCAACGTCGCAGAATGTGAGCCCTATATCACCTCCGACCACCGTGAGATTTTGGAGAACTCGTGGGATGTCGTCTCGGGCATCATCACGGTCAAGGAGTTTTTGGACATCCACCGCGTGATCATCGGGATCGAGGACAACAAGCCCGACGCGATCAAGGCGCTGCGTGAAATCGCCGACAGCTCGGTCGATCCCAAGGATGAGATCCGCGTGCTGCCGATCAAGGCGTCTTATCCCCAGGGCGCGGAAAAAATTCTGATCAAGGCGTGTACCGGACGCGAGGTGCCGGTGGGCGGTCTGCCCTCGGACGCCGGGTGTCTGGTGATGAACGTCGGCTCGATCGCCTTCCTCGCGCGGTATCTGAAAACCGGTATTCCGCTGATCTCGCGCAGGCTGACGGTAGACGGCGGCTGTATCGCGAATCCCGTGAACGTCATCGCTCCCATCGGCACCCCGATCAAGGATGTGATCGAATTCGTCGGCGGCTACAAGGAACCGCCCTATAAGCTGATCATGGGCGGCCCGATGATGGGTATCTCCCTGCCGAATGACGAGCTGTTTATTTTAAAGCAAAACAACGCGATCCTCGCGCTCTCCGAAAAAGAAGCGCGGGATTATACGCCGTCCGCGTGTATCCGCTGCGGCAAGTGTCTGGACGCCTGTCCGATGCGCCTGCAGCCCTTAGAGCTGGCTAACGCCGCCAACCGCGGCGATATCGACGGGCTGAATTTCTATCACGCCATGAACTGTATGGAATGCGGCTGCTGCTCCTTCATTTGCCCTGCCAAGCGTCATCTGGTGCAGAATATCCGCCTGGGCAAGGCGCTGATGCAAAAGGCGAAGCGTGAAGCCATCGCCGCAAAAGATAAAGGAGGGAAGAAATAATGGACGCGAAACTGCACGTTTCCCCCTCGCCGCATTTGAAAGGCAATCTCTCCACGCGCGGAATCATGCTCGACGTGATCATCGCGCTGTGTCCTGCCGCGATCGCCGCGTGCGTGATCTTCGGGCTGCGCAGCCTGGTGCTGATCGCCGTCTGCGTCGCGACCTGTGTCCTGCTCGAATACATCTCGCGCAAGATCATGAAGCGCGATACCACCATCGGCGACCTCAGCGCGGTGGTGACCGGTCTGCTGCTCGCGCTGAACCTTCCCGTAGATATCAATCCGCTGATCGCCATGTTCGGCTGTCTGATCGCGATCGTCGTGGTCAAGCAGATGTTCGGCGGTATCGGTATGAACTTCGTCAATCCCGCTTTGGCGGCGCGTATCGTGCTGCTGGTTTCCTTCCCCTCGGCGATGATGCACTGGGTGCCTGCTCTCGGCGCGCCGCAGGCTGCCGCGATCGACGCGACGACCGCCGCGACGCCGCTTGCTGCCGCGCCCGGCGTTTACTCCTATGTTGATCTGCTGATCGGTCGCTGCGGCGGCTCCATCGGCGAGGTCTGCGCCGCCGCGCTGATTTTGGGCGGCGTTTATCTGGTGATCCGCAGGGTGATCTCCCCGATCATCCCCTGCGTCTATCTCGGCACGGCGGCGGTGATGAGCCTGATCGTCGGGCTCGATCCGCTCTACCAGCTCCTGTCGGGCGGTCTGCTGCTCGGCGCGATCTTCATGGCGACCGATTATACCACCTCTCCCGTCACCAAGTGGGGCAAGGTGATCTTTGCGGTCGGCTGCGGCTTCTTCTCGATCCTGCTGCGCGCCTACTCCAATATGCCCGAGGGCGTGTCGTTCTCGATCCTGCTGATGAATATCCTGGTGCCGCTGATTGAGCGCGCGACCGTCCCCCGCACGCTGGGCTTTGTGAAAAAGAAGAAGGGGGCGGAGAAATGAAAATCAAAATCACCCCCAAAGCGATCCTGATCCCGACGATCTCGCTGTTTCTGATCTGTGTGATCGTGACGGCGGCGCTGGCGCTGACCAATCACATTACAGCCGGCAAGATCGCCGAAAACGAGCTCGCGAGTAAGAATCTGAGCATGAAGAACGTTTGTCCCGAGGCTCAGGTATTTGACGAGCTGATCCCCGACGTGCTGTACGAGGGAAAGGATGAAGGCGGCAAAGCCGTCGGCTATGCCATCTCGACGGCTGCCCAGGGCTACGGCGGTCAGGTCAGGGTAATGACCGGTATCGTGAACGGCGAGATCATCGGCGTAGACGTCTTTTATAATAATGATGAAACCCCCGGACTGGGCAAGAATACCTCGAACGAGAGCTTTCGCGATCAGTTCAAGGGCCTGTCCGTCAACGCGGATATCGTTGTCAGCAAGGATAACGGCACCGGCAACGCCCAGACGGTGGACGCGGTGACCTCCGCGACCATCAGCTCGCGCGCCGTCGCCAAGGCGGTCAGCGACGCGGTCGCGATCTATAACGAAAACGTCGGCTCCTCCGGCACAGGCGGCGCCGATGACAGCCAAACGGCAGGAAAGGAGGGAGAGTAATGGCGAGGAAAAGCCTGTTCCATGAATTTACCAAGGGTATCGTGAAGGAGAACCCGGTGCTCTGTCTCGTGCTCGGCACCTGTCCCACCCTTGCCGTAACCACCTCCGCCTTCAACGCGATCGGCATGGGCGTAGCCGCCACGGCGGTGCTCGTCTGTTCCAACGCGGTCATCTCCCTGCTGCGCAGGGTGATCCCCGATAAGGTGCGTATCCCTGCCTATATCACCATCATCGCCGGCTTTGTCTCCGTCGTCCAGATGCTCGTGAAGGCGTTCGCGCCTGCGATCAACAACAGCCTCGGCATCTATCTGCCGCTGATCGTCGTTAACTGCATCATCCTCGGGCGCGCCGAGATGTTCGCCGGCAAGAATCCCGTCCTGCCCTCGATCCTCGACGGTCTCGGGATGGGCGTCGGCTTTACGGCGGCGCTGTTGTGCATGGGTATCATCCGCGAATTCTTCGGCTCTGGCTCCCTGTTCGGGATGCCGATTATGCCCGTGAATATCCTGATCTTCATCCTGCCTCCCGGCGGCTTCTTCGTGTTCGGTATGCTGATCATGCTGGCGAATAAGCTCAACAGCCGCGCCGGCAAGAAGGTCAAGACCTCTCCCTGCGACGGCTGCCCGATGTCCGAGAGCTGCGCAGACAAAAGCTGTGAAAAAACCGCAAAGGAGGCGACGGGTAATGCTGATTAAATCGCTTGTTGCCGTATTCCTCGCGGCGATTTTGACCGAGAACTATGTCCTGTCCAAGTTCCTCGGCATCTGTCCCTTCCTCGGCGTATCAAAGAAGCTCAATACCGCGGTCGGTATGTCTGTCGCCGTTACCTTCGTCATGGTGCTGTCCACCGCCGTTACCTTCCCGATTTATACCTATGTGCTCGTGCCGATGGGCATGGAATATTTACAGACCGTGCTGTTTATCCTCGTGATCGCCGGTCTGGTACAGCTGGTCGAGATCGTGCTGCGCAAGTACATCCCCTCGCTGTATAACTCGCTGGGCATCTACCTGCCGCTGATCACCACCAACTGCGCCGTGCTGGGCGTGACCATGCTGGTGCTGCAAAAGGTGGATTCCACCACCGCGTTCACCTATACCTACGGTCACGCGCTGGTCAACGCCTTCGGCGCCGGTATCGGCTTCCTCGTCGCGATGGTGATGTTCGCCGGCGTGCGCGGTCGTCTCGAGAGCGCGGATATCCCCAAATCGCTCAAGGGACTGCCGATCACCCTCGTCGCCGCGGCGCTGGTATCGCTGTCCTTCCTCGGGTTCGCGGGCTTTGTCGATAAGCTCATCCCGTTGGCGTAAGGAGGGGCGATATGACAAGTATTTTGATAGCGGTCGGCATCGTTGCCGGCATCGGTTTACTGATCGGACTCATCCTCTCCGTCGCCTCGATTATCATGGCGGTGCCCAAGGATGAAAAAGCGGAAAAAATCCTCGAGGCGCTTCCCGGCGCGAACTGCGGCGCCTGCGGCTACTCCGGCTGTTCGGGCTATGCGGCGGCGCTCGCTAAGGGCAAGGCGGAGCCCGGACTCTGCGCCCCCGGCGGTTCGAGCTGTACCAAGGCGGTCTCCGAGATCCTCGGCGTCGAGACCGGCGCGGTCGAGCCGAAGGTCGCCGTGGTCAAGTGCAGGGGCTCCCTCGAGCATACCTCCTATCGGGCAGAGTACAGCGGCATTATGAGCTGCGCCGCCGCCATGAAGATCGGCGGCGGACTGACCGCCTGCACCTACGGCTGTATGGGACTGGGTGACTGTGAAGCTGTCTGTCCCTATGACGCGATCCATGTCAGCAACGGCGTTGCCTGTGTGGACGGCGGCAAGTGCCGCGCCTGCACTTTGTGTGTCAAGACGTGTCCGCGGGGGATTATCGAGATCGTCCCGAAGAAGGAGATGGCGCTCAACCGCTGCTCCAACCGCGACAAGGGCGGCGTAACGCGCAAGCTCTGCGACGTCGGCTGTATCGGCTGTAAAAAGTGTGAGAAGGCGTGCGAAGCCGGCGCGGTAACGGTCAAGGACTTCTGCGCCAAGGTCGATCCCTCCCTCTGCACCAACTGCGGCAAGTGCGTCGAAGCCTGCCCCCAGCAGTGCATTACCTACTTCAAATGAGGAGTGAGGAGTTAGGAGTTAGGAGTTTCGGAAAAGCCTGATGGCTTTTGAATAGAATAACGGCTAAGAATCAAACGCTTGTAACTCTGTATAAAGAGCTGCAAGCGTTGTCGTTTCGATAAAGATTTTATCAATCGGGTGAGGGCGCAGCCCTCCCTTCACTCCTAACTCCACACTCCACACTCCTCACCCCTCACTCCCTTTCACATTCCCATCACAATTAGTTTACAATAATTTCACTGGCATAATGCATTTGTCTGTGGTATAATGTAAACTGGTTTATAATCGAATACCATGATTTCTTTGTTAGAAGGTGATAGACAAATGATAGAAGTGAAAAATCTGACCAAGCGCTACGGCGGTGTCAAGGCTGTGGATGATATCAGCTTTACCGCCGAGGGCGGCGAGGTCGTCGGGCTCTTAGGTCCCAACGGCGCCGGTAAAAGCACCACGATGAACATCATCACGGGCTATCTGGGCGCTACCGAGGGCACCGTGCTGATCGACGGCGCCGATATCCTCGAAAGCCCGAAGAAGGCGAAGGCGAAGATCGGCTATCTGCCTGAGCAGCCGCCGCTGTATCAGGATATGACGGTACGCCGTTATCTCGAATTTATCTTTGATCTGAAAAAGGTTCGTTTGCCGAAGAAGGAGCACGTCTCGGAGGTCATGGAGATCGTCAAGATCTCGGACGTCGCCGACCGCGTGATCAAGAACCTGTCTAAGGGTTATCGCCAGCGCGTCGGCTTCGCAGGGGCGCTGATGGGCAATCCGCCCGTGCTGATCCTCGACGAGCCTACCGTCGGCCTCGATCCCAAGCAGATCATCGACATCCGCAAGCTCATCAAGAGTCTCGGCAAAAAGCATACCATCATCTTCTCGTCCCATGTACTCAGCGAGGTGTCCGCCGTGTGTGACCGTATCGTGATGATCAACAACGGCAGGATCGTCGCCGACGCCAAGACCGGCGAGCTGAGCGAAGCGGTCAGCGGCAGCGGCATTCTCGCGCTCGAGGTCGAGGGCAGCGCCGGCGCCGTGCGCGAGGCGATCAGCGCCGTAGAGGGCGTGAAGCGCGTCTCAAAGGGCAACGGACAGAGCTATACCGTCGAATATGAAAGCGGCTGTGATATCCGCCGCGGCATCTTTAACGCGCTCGCCAAGGCGAACTGCCCGATCCTGATGATGCGTCCGGGCGGTCTGACGCTGGAGGAGAGCTTCCTGAAACTGACCGAAGGGGGTGAGGACTGATGGGCGCGATCATCAAAAGAGAATTAAGCTCCTACTTTAACTCGGCGATCGGCTATATCGTCCTCGCTGTATTTACCTTTTTCTCCGGATTATTCTTCTATATGTATTGTCTGCTCTCGAACACCGCTTCGATGAGCTATGTGTTCCTGAGTATGCTGATGATCGTCATGCTGGTCATCCCGATCATCACGATGCGCAGCTTCTCGGAGGAACGCAAGCAAAAGACCGACCAGGCGCTTTTGACCGCGCCGATCAGCCTGACCGAGATGGTGATGGGCAAGTTCCTCGGCGCGTTCCTGCTCTATTGTATCTGTAACGCGGTGTATGTACTGTACGCGGTCATCCTCGCGTTCTATACCACCCCCGACTGGGCGGTGTTCTTCACCACCATGCTCGGTATGCTGCTGATGGGCGGCGCGCTGATCGCCATCGACCTGTTCATCTCGTCCTTGACCGAGAGCCAGGTGATCGCGGCGGTCATGTCTATCGGCGTCGGACTGTTGATCTATATGCTCGACTCCCTGTCGAACGTCATTAACGCGGAGTGGTTTACTTCGTTTTTACACAACATCTCCTTCGACGCCCATTTTACGAATTTTATCAACGGTATTATTAATCTGACCAGCGTGGTGTTCTTCCTCTCTGTGATCGCGATCTTCCTGTTTTTGTGTATCAGAGTGTTTGAAAAACGCCGCTGGAGCTAAGGAGGTACGGCATGAATAACGAAAAGAAAACCTCCAAGGCGAAGCAGACGAAGAAGGGGAGCTTCTTCAAGCAGAGAGGTACCCGTCGAGGCGCGGTCTCCATCCTGCTGACGGTGCTCTTTATCGCGGCGATTGTCATCCTCAACATCCTGTTGTCCGCGATCACCGATAAGCATCCGCTCTATATCGACGTCACCGAGAACGCCTCCTATCAGCTCCAGCCGCAGACGCAGGAGTACCTCGCGCAGGTCAGCCAACCCGTCTCAATCTATGTTTTGCAGAAGGAAACGGATTTTGAGAGCGGCGACAGCAGCAATTATAAATACCGCGTACAGGCGAATAAGCTGATCCACGCGATCGCGAACAGCTCCGATCAGATCGACCTGCACTATGTCGATATTACCGCCGAGCCGACCTTCACCCAAGCCTATCCCCGGGTTAACTGGACTGAAAGCCACGCGATCCTCGTCACCTGCGGCGAGCTTTACCGCGCGGTGGATCTGACCGATATGTTCTCCTTCGATCAGGAGCAGTACAACTATTACGGTACGGTCGTCATCAACGGTCAGCACGTCGAACAGGCGCTGATGACCGCGGTCATGAACGTCACCACCACCGACAAGACCAAGGTGAGCGTGATCACCGGTCAGGGTGAGCAGGAGCTGACCGCCTTTACCACCCTGCTCGAAAACAACGCCTATGAGGTCGAGACCGTCAGCCTTTTGAACGGCGCGATCTCCGAGGACAGCGAATTCGCGATCATCTATGATCCCGACGTCGATATCGACGAGAAGATTTATACCACCCTGAGCAAGTGGCTCGAGAACGACGGCAAATACGGTCATCACCTGATCTATATGCCGAACGACCAGCATCCGCTCAGCGACTTCCCGAATCTGAACGCGCTGCTTGCCGACTACGGCATGGAGATGCAGTACGGCTATATCTATGAGAACGACAGCAGCCACCTAATCCCCGGCGCCGACCAGTATCTCTCCCTGTATGATTACGGCGAGGATACCGCCTATACCGACGGTCTGCGCAACGCTTCGATCCCGGTCGTCATGATGCTGACCATGCCGGTCAAGATCACCGATACCACCATGGCGAAGCCCCTGCTGGTCTCTTCCGAAAAGAGCTTCCTCTTCCCGCTCGATCTCAAGCAGGAGGACGCGGAAAACTTCAAGCCCGAGACACAGAAGCTCAACGGCGCCGCGATCGGCGTTCATAACGACGGTACCGAGGGCGGCAAGAGTTCCTCGGTGATCGTCATCGGCTCGTATGAAGCGCTGCGCGCCAACTACCTGTCGATCACCTCTTATAACAACGCGGCATACTTCGTCAACCTGTTCAACACCCTGTCCGACCGCGACGACGTCAGCATCGTGATCGAGGGTAAGGATCCCTCGGCAAAGGAGCTGGGCGTGACCTCGCTGGATGCGATCGCCGTCCCGTCGATTTTGGTACGCTTCGTCATCCCGTTCGGCGTGCTGCTTGTCGGACTGATCATCTGGATTCGCAGGAGGCACCGCTGATGGCAGAAGAACTCAAGAATGAGAACGCCGTACAGGAAGCCCCTGCGGCAGAAGAAAAAGAAGCATTACAAACAGATACGTCCGCTGTGGAGCCCTCCGGGACGGACGCGTCCGATGACGCGCTGGAGCGCTTTCTCAGCCGTGAACAGGAGGAGAAAAAGCCCTCCAAACCCCCCGTCAAAAAATCACGCAAGACGCTGTTCATCATCCTCGGCGCGATCGCGGTTGTCGCGATCCTGATCGTGGTGCTGATCCTTGTCCGCAATCAAAATAAGAAGGCGGATGAAACGGCAGCCACCGAAGCGGAGATCACCGCCAACGTGAACGCCGACGGTGTTCACGAGGCGTCTGTCGCGCTGGATGAGAACGGAAAGCTCGTCAAGGACGGCGCGGGCACGCTGCTCAGCTACGCCACCGCCGATATCCGAAAGATCGACATCGAAAACCAAAACGGCTCCTTTACCGTGACCTCTACCACCTCCGGCGACGAAGCGACCGTCTACAAGATCGTCGGCTTCGAGGATTTCGCCTTGCAGGACGGCGTTGCCGATAATATCGCCTCTCATACCGCCACCCTTTCGTTTACGCGCGTCATCGCCGTAGACGCCAAGCTCGCCGACTACGGGCTGGATCAGCCGCGCGCTACGGTCAAGGCGACCTTCGGCGACAACACCGCGGCGATCATCCGCGTGGGCGCCGAAGCCGCCGCTGAAGCCGGCACCTACCTGAGCTTCGGTACATCCGATACGGTTTATCTGGTCCCGAGCGAAAATGTCGCGGATTATCTCACAAGCGTTAATCAGTTTATCAGCCTGAGTATTACCGAAACCAACGAGGATCCTCAGAACGCCGAGTTCTCCGCGCTGACCATCTCCGGCTCCCATTTTGACAAGCCGATCACCCTCGCGCCCAACGCCGACGAGGCGATCGAGGTACAGTATCTCGTCACCGAGCCGGTACAGATGTTTGCCAACGCGGTCGAGGCGAGCGATATCGCCGGTAACGTGCGCGGTTTGTATGCCGAATCCGTCGTCTGCGTCAATCCCTCCGAAAACCAGCTCGCGTCCTACGGGCTCGATCAGCCCTACGCGACCGTGAAGGCGACTTATCCGGATACGCAGATCACCCTGAGCGCCTCCGCGCCCGACGACAAGGGCATCGTCAACATTTATAACCCCGACAAAAAGGTGATTTATACCATCCAGCTTGCCGCGGTATGCTGGGCGAAAACGAGCGTCGAGCTGCTCCTGCCCGAGAATCCCCTGCCCGCGAAGCTGAAATTCGTTGACAGCATCGACTTTTCCGCCGGCAGCGCCGAATACGCGATCGACGTCACGACAAAGACCGAGACCGTGACTGGCGACGACGGCGCCGACCAGGAGGTCAACACCTCCACCGCCGCCTGTAACGGCAAGGACCTGAACACCGACGACTTCAACGTCTTTTTCCAGAACCTGAATTCCATCAAGAATCAGGGCGCGGCACAGTCAAGCGGCGGCAGCAAGGTCATGAGCGTGACGCTGCATTACACCACCGACCGCGCCGCCGATACGCTGGACGTCCTCTCCGGCGATAATTCGCAGTATGTCCTGTCCCTCAACGGCAGTACCATCGGTACGGTGAGCAAGGCGTATATCGGCAGCCTGATCGAAGGCGCCGACAACCTGATCGCCGGCAACCCCGTTGCAGGCTTATAATCCGAAACCTTCATCAAAATCTTAATCACAAATATCTGATAAAGGTTTTTATTAAGGATTAGTATTATCAAGGATTATAGTATAATCCGATCGAGTCAACAAAAAAGCCCTTAGCTGCATCTTCACAGCTAAGGGCTTTAATGTTATGATGATGGCAAAAACGGCTACAGCCATTGAATGAACGCCGTTTTATCCGTGCAGTTGTAGCCTGCACGTTGATAGAAGCTCAGTGTGCTTTCGGTTTTCGAGCCTGTGAGCAGCATCATTTTATAGCAATCAGCTTTTACTGCCAATTCTTTTGCGTGATTCAAGCAGGCGGTAGCATAGCCCTTTCCTCTGTAATCGGCGTGCGTAACAACATTTTCGATAAGAGCGTATGGACGGATATTTCTCGTCAAATTCGGAACGATCACACATATACAGGACGAAACGAGCTTGCCGTCAACCTCACAGACGATGATATGATGATTCACATCATGACATATTTCAGACCAAGTATTCTGTAAGTGTTCGCTGTTCTCGGGTACACCAAGCTCATGCAGGTGGGTATATAAGGCGAGCAGTTCGCTTAATTCGGTTTCTTTGATTTCTCTGATTACCATGATGACTCCTTTATGATGATAGGAATTTCATAATCAATATCTGAATTTTTCCAAACGATAGAGCTGTTCCTCATCGGGACGGTCAACGCCGTTTTTATAATCGTATCCGAATTTTCGATAGAAATTGACGGCTGTAATTGACGCAGGGACTTCCACACGTTTTGCTCTGAGGAAATACTCGTCCTGTTCAAGTGTTTCGATGATTTTTCTGCCTATCCCCATGCTTTGATATTCCGGTAAAACGAATATCGTAAACAGACTGCTCTCGGTTTCGCTGCCCCAGTAAGGTCCGATTGCGCCGCAGCCGATGATCGTATCATTATCCTCAACAACATAAAAATGCGTCCAACCGGCGCGCTCTAAAATATGCGAGGGCTGCATTTGTTTTTCGAGAGCGCTGATCGCTTCTTCGGAATAATCCTTACTGTTTGTTGTTTTTACGGTTTGGATGATCATTGCTGAAACCTTTTCAGCGTCGCTTTCTCTAAAACGCCTAATAAACATTTTCTTTCCTCTCCATCATTTTCTATTGTTACTTAGTATAAATCATTCTCCTTAAATAACTATTGATTTTTCCGTCAATATCATTCTATCACGAATCCGAAAATATAGCAATCAAAATCGCCGCCAAGCAGGAGATGATCCCATTTGACGGCTGTATTTATCATTTACTTTTAGTATTCATCTATTCCCACTCCACCGTGCCGGGGGGCTTCGAGGTGATGTCATACACGACGCGGTTGACCTGATCGACCTCGTTGATGATGCGGTTGCTCACCCTGCCGAGGATATCGTAGGGAATCTTCGCCCAGTCGGCGGTCATAAAGTCGTCGGTGGTGACGGCGCGGATCGCGACCAGCTCGCTGTAGGTGCGCTCGTCGCCCATGACGCCGACGGTCTTGACGCCCGGGAGCACCGCGAAGAACTGGCTCATCTGATCGGCATAGCCGCATTTGTCCATCTCATCGCGCAGGATGGCGTCGGCTTCCTGGAGGATGCGCACGCGCGCGGCGGTGACCTCTCCGATCACGCGGACGCCCAGCCCGGGACCGGGGAAGGGCTGTCGCCAGACAAGATCGTGAGGCAGCCCGAGCTTTTCGCCGACGGCGCGCACCTCGTCCTTAAAGAGATCCTTGAGCGGCTCGATCACGCCGGCAAAGTGAATATCCTTCGGAATGCCCACCTGATTATGGTGGGTTTTGATTTTGGAGGCGTCGCCCTTGCCGCTTTCGATGCGGTCGGGGTAGATCGTCCCCTGCGCGAAGAAGCCCGAGCCGAAGCTCTCGCGAATCTTGTTCCAGAATACGTTATAGAATTCGGTGCCGATGACGTTGCGCTTATCCTCGGGATCGGTCAGTCCCCGGAGCTTCTCGAGGAATTCGTCCCGGCAGTTGACGCGGATGAAATTCATGTCAAAAAGGTGGTTGAAGGTTCTCTCGACATAGTCGCCCTCGTCCTTGCGCATCAGCCCCTGATCGACAAAAACGCAGGTGAGCTGTTTGCCGACCGCCTTGCTGAGCAGCGCGGCGGCGACGGAGCTGTCTACGCCGCCCGAGAGTCCGAGCACCACGCCCTGATCGCCGATTTGGGAACGAAGCTCCCTGACGGTGTCCTCGATAAAGCTGTCCATCTGCCAGTCGCCGTCACAGCCGCAGACGTCGTAGAGGAAGTTATGCAGAATCTGCTTGCCGCAGACGGTGTGGGTGACCTCGGGGTGAAACTGAACGCCGTAGATGCGGCGGCTCTCGTCACACATCGCGGCAACGGGACACCGGTCGGTTGACGCGATCGCGGTAAAGCCCTTCGGCGCCTCGGGGATGTAGTCGCGGTGACTCATCCAGCAGACGCTTGTTGCGGGGACGTCGGTAAAGAGGCGATTTTCGGTCGTATGTAATTCGATTTTGCCGTATTCGCTGCTGTCCTCGGCGCTCGCTACCCTGCCGCCTGCCATAGAGGCGATCAGCTGACAGCCATAGCAAATGCCGAGGATCGGGATACCTGCGTCGAGGATCGCCGGATCGTAATGCGGAGAAGCAGGATCATAAACGCTGTTGGGACCGCCGGTGAAGATGACGCCGCGGTAGCCTGCCGCCTTGATCTCCTCTACGGTGATTATGTTGTATGGTTTGATTTCGGCATAGATATGTTGCTCCCGCACCCGGCGCGCGATGAGCTGGTTATACTGTCCGCCGAAATCCAGCACTAAGATTTTTTGCATATTATCACTCCCAAAAAGAAAAATGTCATGGCGAGGCTTTGAACGAATCTGTTCAAAGCCGCGGCAATCTCCTTGTCGCTGCAAGAGGAAGGAGATTCCCACGTCGGGCTGAACACGCGTGTTTGCCCTCCTCGGAATGACATTTTAATACTAATCCTTGATAAAAAGATTTAATCAGATATTAGTGATAAATTTCGCAGAGCGAGGCGAGTGACGCAGGCATACTGTCG
>CADBUN010000015.1 GCA_902797825.1 uncultured Ruminococcus sp.
GCGATGAGCGTCATCATGTCGCGCGCGATCCCCGAGATCGACGGCTTCAAGCCCTCTCACCGCAAGCTCCTGTATACCATGTACAAGATGGGGCTGCTGACCGGCGCGCGCACCAAGAGCGCCAATATCGTCGGCGCGACGATGAAGCTCAATCCTCACGGCGACTCGGCGATCTATGATACGATGGTGCGCCTGAGCCGCGGCTATGAGGCGCTTTTGCACCCGTATGTGGACAGCAAGGGCAACTTCGGTAAGTTCTACTCGCGCGATATGGCGTGGGCGGCTTCCCGTTATACCGAGGCAAAGCTTGATCCGATCTGCAACGAGCTGTTCCGGGATATCGACAAGGATACCGTCGATTTCGTCGATAACTATGATAATACGATGAAGGAGCCTACCCTCCTGCCGGCGTCCTACCCCTCGGTGCTGGTCAACGCCAACACCGGTATCGCGGTCGGCATGGCGTCCAACATCTGTTCCTTCAACCTGCGCGAAATCTGCGAGACAACCGCCGCGCTGATCCGTGACAAGGATCACGATATCATCACCACCCTGCCGGCGCCTGATTTCTCCGGCGGCGCGCAGATTATCTACAACGAAGAGACCATCCGCGAGGTATACCGTACCGGTCGCGGCTCGATCAAGGTGCGCTCGATATACGAGTACGACAAAAAGCAGAATTGCATCGACATCACCCATATCCCGCCGACCACCACCACCGAGGTCATCATTGAGAAGGTCATCGACCTCGTCAAGAACGGAAAGATCAAGGAGGTCTCCGATATCCGCGACGAGACCGGTCTCGACGGCATGAAGATCACCATTGACCTCAAGCGCGGCACCGATCCCGACCGGCTGATGCAGCGACTCTTTAAGCTGACCACCCTCGAGGACAGCTTCTCCTGTAACTTCAACGTGCTGATCGGCGGCGTGCCGCGGACGCTCGGGGTAGGGGAGATCCTCAGCGAGTGGATCGCGTTCCGGATCGAATGCATCCGCCGCCGCACCTTCTTTGATTTGAAGAAAAAGCGGGACAAGCTCCACCTGCTCGAGGGCTTGAAGCTCATCCTGCTGGATATTGATAAAGCGATCAAGATCGTTCGCGAGACCGAGGAGGAGGCGGAGGTCGTCCCCAACCTGATGATCGGCTTCGGCATCGACAAGATCCAGGCGGAGTACGTCGCCGAGATCAAGCTCCGTCACCTCAACCGCGAATATATCCTCAAGCGTACCGCTGAGATCGAACAGCTCATCAAGGATATCGCCGAGCTCGAAGCGATCCTCGGCTCCAAGGCGCGCGTCAAAACGATCATCGTCAAGGAGCTCAAGGAGGTCGCCGACAAATACGGCAAGGAGCGGCTGTGTCCCCTGCTGCACGCGGAGGAGATTGCCGACGACGCCGACGTTGAGGAAGAGATCCCCGATTATCCGGTACATCTGTTCTTTACCAAGGAGGGTTATTTCAAGAAGATCACCCCCCAGAGCCTGCGCATGAGCGGCGAACAGAAGCTCAAGGAGGACGACGAGATCGTCTATACCACCGAGACCACCAACAACACCGACCTGCTGTTCTTCACCGACCGCTGCCAGGTGTACAAAACGAAGGTCAGCGAGATCGCCGATACCAAGGCGAGCGCCTTCGGCGAGTATATCCCGGCGCGGCTGGGGATGGACGAGGGCGAGAAGGCGGTGTTTGTCCTGAAAACCAAGGATTACAGCGGCTATCTGCTCTTTGCGTTCGAAAACGGCAAGGTCGCCAAGGTGCCGCTTTCCGCCTATGAAACCAAGACCAACCGCAAGAAGCTGATCAACGCCTATTCGGACAAGGCGCCGCTCGCCGGGATCGACTACTGTAAGACGGACCGCGAGTTTATCCTCACCTCGTCCGCCGGTCGGATGCTGCTCTTCCACAGCGGCTCGATCGCGCCCAAGACGACCAAGAATACCCAGGGCGTAGCGGTCATGAAGCTGCGCAAGGGCCATCGCGTGATGACGATTGAACCGTATGAAGAAGGCAGATTCAGTAAGCCCTCGCGCTACCGCACCCGTACCCTGCCCGCGGCAGGGGCGCTGCCCTCCGCCGAGGATGAAGCCCAGCAGCTTTCGATTATATAGCGACCGGTCGCCGATGACCGGCTGTCCGGTTCGGGAAGGGCGTTTCATCCCCGAATGCGGCTGCCGTTTGACGGCAGGGGCTTTTCGAAGCTTGACTGTCGGGGAGCGGATACAGCGGACGGGGCGGAATTCGCCGATGTTTCATGCCTGATTACGACCGGATCAAGCAAATTTTCAGAATCCGCAAAAAAACACTTGCAATATTGTAACACTTATGATACAATTATCTTTGCATTTGAGTATAACCCTTTTGAAAGGAAGATTAATATGTCAGTTGTTGAGATTATCTTAGGAGTTCTGTTGCTGATCGCTTCTGTCGTGCTGATCATCGTGATCATTCTTCAGGAAGGTAACCAGCAGGGTATCGGCGTTGTTTCCGGCGGTGCCGACACGTTCTTCTCCAAGAACAAGGCGCGTTCCTATGACGCGTTTCTGTCGCGCGCGACCAAGTGGTTCGCGGTCGTCTTTGTCGTTGTGGTTCTGGCGCTGAATATCATCGCGTATTTCACGACGCCTGCCGATACGGCGGAGACTGCCGACAGCACCTCTGTCAGCCAAGTTGTTGACGCGACCGAGGCAGCTGCAACAGAATAATATTTTGATACACGCTTACATAAGATAGACTATCGGAGCTTTTCCGATAGTCTTTTCTTTTTGATGAATTCTGTGCAGTTAATACGAATCAGGATAAAGGAGTTCTTATGCTGTTAGCTTTTGTCGTGTCTGCGTCAACCTTTCTGGTCTTTTCCTTCCTTCATTACGCGTCCAAAAAGAAAAAGCCCTTTCGACGGGCTTTGTTCTCTATGGCGGCAGGGCTTTTGACCTTGCTGGCGGTCAACCTGCTGTCCGGGGTGACGGGCGTCTACATCCCCCTCACGCGCCTGACGCTCTTGTCGTCGCTGGTCGGCGGCGTTCCGGGCGTCGGGCTGTTGGCGCTGCTCACGGCGTTTTAATGGGAGAACGGAGAACGGTTAACGATTAACGGTTAACGGTTAACGGTGAAGGGAGGGCTCCGCCCTCACCCGATTGAAATGTCTGTCATATAACAGAAACGCCCGCGACTCTTTTCTGTCATCAGAGTCACAGGCGGTTCATTAAGCATTCGTTATTTCCATCCAAAAGCCGTCAGGCTTTCTCACATTTTTTCTTCCTCAATCTAACGCCTCACGCCCTAAATAACCGAGCCGAGCTCTTCGAGGATTTCCGTGACGCCGCGCTTGTTGCGCGTGAGCATCGCGATCATCACCGAATAGAACATATCCGGATCCTTATAGAAGTTCTTGCGGATCATCCGCGCCTGATGTACATCGGGGACATACAGCGAAAAGCGCAGCAGCTCCATATCGCCGCCGGAGATATGACAGGTGACGGTGTAGCCGTTCTCGCCCTTTTCGATCGTGACCTTGTTTTCGCTTTCGAGCTTCTCCTGCTTTAACAGGCTCAGCGCGCATTCGACCGCTCGTTCCCGGACGGTGGGCGCGAGGGTGTCCTCGAGCTGGATCGCGATCATATTGCCGTTCTCGGTGTTTTGATACAGGTGCTTTTCAGCGTCAACCTCTTCGATATTTCGGTTTTTGACCAGATCGTCAAAGCTCGAACAGGTCTCAAAGTAATTCGCCAGCCCCTTCTCCATCAGCGCGTTCACGACCGCGTCCCGGGACATCGGTACGCCGACGCTCTTGAACAGGTAACAGATCAGGGTGCGAATTTCGGTTTTGGAGCGCATTCCGCCTAAGCTGATGCCTTCATCAAAGGTATCGAATGCCATCTTCTCACCGCCTTTTTCTCATTCTTGGTCAGTCACCCTATGATTAACACAGAGCGAATGCCGTTGTATGGTGATTCATTCATTATTATACCATCGTGCAGGTAAGGATGTCAATAACAAAGGAGCTGTGAAAAAACGCAGTCATTGCGAGGGCTTGACACGTGTGTCAGCCCGTGGCAATCCCACAAAGCCAAGATATAACCTTGGGAGATGCTACGTCGCTTCGCTCCTCACAATAACGATAGCTTGTTTATTCACAGCTCCGATATTATTGTCTATTGTCTTTTCTCTTTTCTCTTTTCAATCAATCTTCCTAACGGTCAAAGCGGCATTCATCCATTCGCCTATTACCCCGCGTTGCGCATTTGTAATCTCAGCTTATCCGAAATCATGGCGATGAATTCGCTGTTGGTGGGCTTGCCGCGGCTGCCTTGGATCGTATAACCGAAGTACGAGTTGAGCACCTCGACGTCGCCCCTGTCCCACGCGACCTCGATCGCGTGACGGATCGCGCGCTCGACGCGTGACGACGTGGTTTCGTATTTCTTCGCGACGGTGGGGTAGAGCTGCTTCGTCACGGCGTTGATGATCTCGGGCTTCTCGATACACAGGATGATGGAGTCGCGCAGATAATGGTAGCCCTTGATATGGGCGGGGACTCCTATCTGGTGCAGAATCTCCGTCACCTTGAGCTCGAGACTGTTGCTGTCGAAGCCGACCTGGCGGATGCCGCCCTTGGTTCTTTGGCGCTGACGCTTACTCAGCCGGACGATGTTTTCCGCCAGATCGTCGAGATGAAAGGGCTTGAGGACGAAGTAGGTCGCGCCTGCGCTCATCACCTCGCGCTCCAGCACCGGGCTGTCGAAGCTCGAATAGACCACGAACATCGGCAGCTTCTCGGGCTTTTGCCTGCGGATATAGCGCATCACCCCGATGCTGTCGATATGCGTCATGAACAGATCCATGATGACGACGTCGGGCTGGTCGTTCCCCACGCGGGAGATGACCTCTTCGCCGTCCTTCATACAAAAGGCAGCGGCGATCCCGTGTTTTGCCAAGGTTTCTTTGATTTCGTTCATATTATCAGCCGGCTCCTGCGTCATCAAGAGTTTCATTCTTTCTGTCATTTTTACATCTCCTGTTTTAATTTGTGAATATACTTTACCATAAATTGGTAAATTTGGCAAGAGAAAACATAAAAATTTTTGAAAGAAATATTCGACAGGATTCGCGGCTGTCATCATGCGCCTGTTATTATGCCGTGAGCCTCATGCCGCTTTCGCAGCGATCGAAGCCGGCTTGATCCCGGCGCGTCGCCTATCCGATCCCGCCGAACTGTTCATAACAGCCCAGCATATTGCCGATATTGATCCCGTAGCCCTTTTCGGGCGAGTTGACAAAGACGTGCGTGACCGCGCCGACCAGCCTGTCATCCTGTACGATCGGCGAGCCGCTCATCCCCTGGATGATACCGCCGGTTTTTGCCAGCAGCGCCTCGTCCGTCACGCGGATCACCATGTTCTGACCGCTCTTATCGTTCAGGTTCAGGCTGACGATCTCGACCTCATAGGGATGAATCCCCGTATCGTCCACGGTGGTATACACGGTCGCCTTGCCGGTACGGATATCGCTGTCATAGGCACAGGCGAATTCCTCGCCCTCCGGCTGAATCGTGTATTTGCCGTAAACGCCGTAGCCGTTGTTGATCGTCATCTCGCCGATCGTCTCGTCCGTCATCACGCCGTTGAGTCCGCCGGCAACGCCCTTCTTCGCCTTGGTGATCGAGGTGATCTCCGCCCTGACCGCCTGACCGCTTTGCAGCGGCATCAGCATCCCGGTGTCGCGGTCACAGATTCCGTGTCCCAGCGCGCCGAACGAGTGGGTGTATTCGTCAAAATAGGTGATGGTGCCCAAGCCTGCCGTCGAATCGCGGATCCACATCCCGGCGGTATAGACGCCGTCCTCATCCTGCGTCGGGGTGATACGAAGGGATATCGGTCTCTTACCTCGTAACACAGATAATTCGATATCCGCCCCGTCACAGGAGGTGATGATGTTCTGGAGCTGTTCGTTGGAGGTGACGGCTTCACCGTTCGCGGCGGTAATGACGTCGTTCTCACGCAGGCCGGCAAGAAATGCCGGCGATTCGTCGCTGTCGTCCACGTTGACGACGATCACGCCGCCCGTATACATCGTCAGCCCAAAGGGCATACCGCCGAGGTGCACCACGCGCCTTTCATCCGCGGCGGTCGCCGAGAATACGGGACACATCAGCACCGCCGCGATGATGATACTGACGTATCGGATCATCCTTTTCATTCATTCACACAACCTTTCCTTATTCACCGGAGCGTGCGGCATCCACTGATTCATTCAGCGCGATTAACGCATGGGAAAGAATCATGGAATACCCGGCTCCACAGCTAGTATTTGCGGTACGCCGCCCGATACAACAGGAAGGTTCATGCAGGCAACGAATGACAAAACATTTTTTATATTTATATTGTATCAGCTTTTATTTGGTGTTATACTGATAAATAATGATAATAGACGGATCAGGTGAATGATGGAAATAAAATTACCAACCGATGTAAAAATGATAATCGACAGGCTGTGCGGAAGCGGATACGACGGTTACGCGGTCGGCGGCTGTGTACGCGACAGCCTGATGGGCGCTGCGCCGCATGACTGGGATCTGACCACCGACGCCCTGCCGGATGAGATCGAGCGAATCTTTGCCGATTACAAGACGCTCGATATCGGCAAGCGCTTCGGGACGATCGCGGTGATGGTCAACGCGGAGCTGTACGAGATCACCACCTACCGCGTAGACGGCGCTTATTCGGACGCGCGTCATCCCGACGAGGTGAGCTTTTCCGACCGCCTGCGCGATGACCTGGCGCGGCGTGATTTCACCGTGAACGCGATGGCGTATAACGATCGGGAGGGGCTCGTCGATCCCTACGGCGGCGCTCGTGATCTCTCCGACGGCGTGATCCGCTGTGTCGGCGTGCCTGCCGAACGCTTCGGCGAGGACGCCCTGCGGATCCTCAGGGCGCTGCGGTTCGCTGCGACGCTGGGCTTCACCATCGAGC
Organism: uncultured Ruminococcus sp.; assembly: GCA_902797825.1. Lineage (GTDB taxonomy): Bacteria > Bacillota > Clostridia > Oscillospirales > Acutalibacteraceae > Ruminococcoides. Next base: position 6,979 of record CADBUN010000015.1, read on the forward strand.
CCGAGACCTCAAAGGCGATCCTCAGTCAGCGAACGCTCCTGAATACGATTGCCGCCGAGCGGATCCGCGACGAGCTGCTCAAGCTCCTGTGCGGCGATCAGGCGGATTTTATCCTGCGGCGTTACCGCTCGGTTATCGCGGTGCTGATCCCCGAGCTGAAGGGAACCTTCGACTTTGAACAGCACAGCAAGCACCATAACCGCGACGTCTACCGCCATACGGTGGCGGCGGTGCGCAACGTCGAGCCCGAGCCGCTGCTGCGCGTGACGATGCTCTTTCACGATATCGGCAAGCCGCTTGCCCAAACGACGGACAAGCACGGTATCTGTCATTATCGCAATCATCCGAAGATCGGCGCGGCGATGACGCGCGAGATCCTGCGGCGGCTGTGTATGCCGAACGCCTTTATCGACGAGGTCTGTACGATGATCCGCTATCACGACGAGCGCTTCAAGCCCGAGCCCGTGATGCTCAAGGGCTATCTCAAACTCCTCGGCGCGGATATGATGCTCAAGCTGATGCTGATCCAGCGCGCGGATATCCTGGCGCAGTCGATATATCTCCGGGCTGAGAAGCTCTCGAACCTCGCGGCGGTATCGGACGAGCTCAGGCGGATTATCACGTCGGAAGAGTGCTACAGCCTGCGTCAGCTCGCGGTCAGCGGCGCCGACCTTTTGCATATCGGCTACGCCTCCGGCATCCGCATCGGTCAGACGCTCGATCAGCTGCTCGACCTGGTGATCGCCGGCGAGCTGCCGAACGAGAAGGAGGCGCTGATCGCCCGCGCCAAGGAGCTATTTGACAAACCGGAATGAACCTACTATAATATAGCACGAGTAAACCAGGCAGTCGCGGGCGACAGCCGAAAGGCTCCGTCCGAGGAAAGTCCGGGCTTCACAGAGCAAGGATAACGGCTAACGGCCGCCGAGGGTGACCTTAGGGAAAGTGCAACAGAAAAGAACCGCGAATCGTCATATGGTCCTTTGGTGTCAATCATCAGAGGACAGTCTGACGACGCAAGGGTGGAAAGGCGAGGTAAGAGCTCACCGGGGCGACGGAGACGCCGCCGCCGTGTAAACCCTATCCGAAGCAACACCGTGGAGGGACATACGGCCTGCTCGGCTGTCCCGCGGAGGTGGCACCGAGCCGCTGCGGCAACGCGCGGCCAAGATAGATGACTGCCGAATACAGAACCCGGCTTACAGATTTACTCAGAGATAGAGCAATAGACGATACGCGTTCAAGGAGATTGAATCGTTGTCTGTTGCTTTTTCTTTCCCTTGCATTTGTCATGTTTCTTGCGGTAGCTCTCATACTAAGTAGCAATAAAACACTTTAATATCTATTGCGGAGAATTCCGCATAACTGCGTTGTCAGTCTTGACAGGCGCCA
>CADBUN010000016.1 GCA_902797825.1 uncultured Ruminococcus sp.
GGCTGGCGCCTGTCAAGATCGACAACGCAGCTATGCGGAATTTAACGCAATAGATGTTAAAGGGTTTTATTTGAAATTAGTATAAGCCTGCTTTCACCGAAACAGAAAAGGGTTCATACAAGGCTGCGCGCGCAGCGTGCGGTGACAGGAGTATTATGAAAAGAAAAGTTTGGACAGCGCATCCCGTATGTCTGATCCTCGCGGTGCTGATGATCCCGATGTCCGCCGCGACCTTTATGTACAATAAAATATTAGGCGTCGTCGAATTCGCCGTGACGGCGTTCGTTGTCGTGTTGATTTTCGTGCTTGCCATGCGGTTTCCCAACTATATGCGGGATATCGTCGCCTCCGCGATGAAGAAGAGCTTTTCGCCGAATAAGAAAGGGCTCGAGGCGATCCAAACGCCCGTGGTGATTTACGGCAAGCACGGCGAGATTATCGCCTATAATGCCGATTTCCGCAAATCCTTCCTCGATAATTACGACGGAACCAACCTGCATATCGGCACCTTTATCGCCGGCGTTAATCCGGCGGACGCGCCCAAGCTCGGCGTGTTTGATACCCAGTATGCCGGCAGGCGGTACTCCGCGCTGGCGTATGAGGTTGAAAACGGCGTGATGGTCGAGTTTTTGGATGATACATATTATAAGCATATCGCCGATATGTACCACGATACCAAAGCCAGCGTCGCGCTGCTTGTGTTTGACAATATCGAGGATTTCACGGCGGATACCGATCAGGACGCCGCCGCCGCGCATCTTGCGGCGGAGAACCTGCTGTACCGCTGGGCGACCGATCATAATATCTTGCTCAGAAGGCTGGGCGAGAACCGCTATATCGCCGTGTTCGAGGATGTGACGCTGCGCCGTCAGATGGAGGGCAAGTTCAAGCTGCTCGATGAGATTCGCGCTATCCGGTATCACGGCAGACCGGCGACGCTCTCGGTCGGCGTCGGTCATGATTGCGACAGCATCACCCTGAGCGCTTCCCAGGCGAAGAAGGCGCTGGATATGGCGCTGGGCAGGGGCGGCGATCAGGTCGCCGTCCTCAACGGCAACGAATATGTCTTTTACGGCGGTGTTGCGAAGGGCGTGGAAAAGACCTCGAAGGTCAAGGTGCGCGCGATTTCTCAGCAGATTTCCGAAGCCATCGACCAGGCGGATACCGTGCTGATCACGGGACACCGCTTCTCCGATTTGGACTGTATCGGAGCGGCAGCCGGTCTGTACGCGATGGTGACGAAGCGATACAACAAGACCTGTTATATCGTCACGGATAAGGAGCGCACCATGGCGCTGGATATGATCGAGCGCCTGAGCGAAACCCGCGGCGAGATGTTCATCTCTCCGCAGCACGGGATCCTGCTGACCGGTCCGCGCACGCTTCTCTTTATCGTCGATACCCATTCTCCCGATTTTGTGGAGGGGGATAAGCTGTATAGCCATTGCGGCAACGTGATCATCATTGATCACCACCGCAAGATGGTCAACTTTATTGATTCTGCCGGTATCTTCCTGCACGAGCCGAGCGCTTCTTCCGCGTCCGAGCTGGTGACGGAGGTCGTCGAGTATCTTGCCGATGATGCGCTGAATCATCATGAGGCAGAGGCGCTGCTGGCAGGTATCATGCTGGATACCAAGAACTTCGTGATCAACACCGGCGTGCGCACCTTTGAAGCGGCGGCTTACCTGCGCAAGAAGGGCGCCGATACCGTCGCCGTGCGGAACCTGTTCGCGAATTCGCTGGATAATTACCGCGATAAGAGCAAGCTGGTATCCTCCGCCCAGATCGTGAATCACTGTGCCATCACGGTGGCGCCCGACGAGATGATGCGTAATTCGCGCGTGGTGTGTGCCCAAGCGGCGGATGATTTGCTGTCGATCCAGGATACCTACGCTTCGTTTGTCATCTCGCGAATTGATCAGCATACCGTGAATATTTCGGCGCGTTCCTTCGGCAGAATCAACGTTCAGCTCGTGATGGAGGCGCTCGGCGGCGGCGGTCATCAGACGATGGCGGCGGCGCAGCTCAGGGGCGTCAGTCTCGAAGAAGCCAAGGAAAAGCTGATCGAAACCTTAGATGAAATTTTGTAGGAGGTATGATATGAAAGTCATTTTGTTACAGGACGTCAAGTCTCTCGGAAAAAAGGGTGAGCTCGTTTCCGTCTCGGACGGATATGCCCGTAATTTCCTGTTTCCGCGCAATATGGCGAAGGAAGCGAACGCGCAGGCGATGAACGAGTTCAAAAACGCCGAGCAGAGCAAGAAGTATAAGATAGATACCGCGATCGCCGCCGCCACCAAGGCGAAGGAGGAACTCGAGGGCTCCAAGTTCGTGATCAAGGCGAAGGCAGGCGACAGCGGCAAGCTCTTCGGCAGCATCACCGCCAAGGAGATCGCCGCCGAGGTCAAGAACCGTAAGCACGTTGACGTCGATAAGCGCAAGGTATCCTTAAAGGATGATATCAAAAATCTCGGCGATTACGATGTTGAGATCAAGCTCTATTCCGGTATCACCGCTCACTGTACGATCTCTGTCGAGAAAGTATAAAACCATCGAATCACGGGAGAATCTCCCGATATAGGAAGAGGGAACGAGGAGCTGACGCCATCGCTGTTATCAAGGCGCCGTCTCTGTGTTCCAAATACGTGAAAGCTATGCCAGATACGATTAATACAACTTCATATAACGGACTGAGAATGCCGTACTCGCCCGAGGCGGAGCAGGCGGTTCTCGGTGCCATCCTGATGGAGCCCGACGCGGTGGCGCGCGTTGCGGAGATTCTGCCGTCCTCCGAGTTCTTCTTCATCGCGAATCACCGCACGATCTATGCGGCGATGATGGCGATGTTTACCTCCGGCAAGGCGGTAGACCTGATCACCGTGCTCGAAACGCTCAAGCGCGAGAGGGACTTTGACGAGGCAACCGGCAAGACCTACCTCGTCCAGCTTGCTCAAAGCTGTCCCTCGATCGCCAACGTCGAAAACTACGCCCGGATCGTCCGCGATAAATACGAGGTGCGTTCGCTGATGAACGCGGCGCGCGATATCCTGGAAGAGAGCGCCGACGGTGAATCGGAGCCCCAGCTGCTGATTGACGCGGCGGAACAGAAGATTTTTGATATCCGCCGCGGTAAAAACATCCAGGGACTCCAGCGCATCGACGAGGTGCTATTCCAGACCTTTGACCGCCTGGATATGCTCAGCCGTGACGATGATACCGTCAAGCCGGTCTCCACCGGGATCGGCGATCTCGATCGGGTGATTACGGGACTCAACCGCTCCGACCTGATTCTGCTCGCGGCGCGTCCCGGTATGGGCAAGACCTCCTTCGCGCTGAATATCGCGCGGAATGTCAGCGTGATCGCGAAGAAAACCGTTGCGTTCTTCTCGCTGGAAATGACCAAGGAACAGCTCGCGTCCCGATTGCTCTCGGCAGAAGCGCTGGTCGGCGGCACCAAGCTGCGTACCGGTCGGCTCAGCCAGGAGGAATGGAACCGCCTGATCGGCGCCGGCGATATCCTGAAGAACGCCGAGCTGTATCTTGACGATACCCCGGGTATCACCGTGCCCGAGATGAAAGCGAAGCTCAGAAGGCTGAGAAATGTCGATCTGGTCGTGATCGACTATCTCCAGCTGATGTCTACCGGTCGCCGTGACGGTAACCGTGTTCAGGAGATTTCTGAGCTGACGCGTAACCTGAAGATTTTGGCAAAGGAAATCAACGTTCCCGTCATTTGTCTGAGCCAGCTCAGCCGTGCCTCCGAACAGCGACAGGATCACCGTCCCCAGCTCTCCGACCTGAGAGACTCCGGTTCGATCGAGCAGGACGCCGATATCGTGCTGTTCCTGTATCGCGACGGATACTATGAGCGCGAGAAGGGAGCCGAAACGGTCCAGGCAGCCGTCGATCAGAACAGCGGCGAGTGTATCGTCGCCAAGAACCGACACGGTGAAACCACGATCGTGAAGCTCCATTGGCAGGGTGAGTTCATGCGCTTTACGGGACAAGACCGCAGCCATGAAGCGTGACGCGCGCGGCGTGCAAGCCGCAGTCAGTCGCTTTGTCAAAGAACACCGCTTGCTGCAAAGGGGAGACAGGGTGCTGGTTGCCCTGTCGGGCGGCGCGGATTCCGTGACGCTGTTACATCTCCTTATTTCGATAAAAGAAGAATACGATCTGTCGATCGCCGCCGCTCACTTCAACCACGGCATTCGCGGAAAAGACGCCGATCGTGATGAACAGTTTGCCTCAGAGCTGTGCCGAAGCCTCACGATTCCGTTTTATCATGACAAAGCGGACGTCCCTGCCGCGGCGGCTGAGAGCGGCGAAGGGCTCGAGCTGTGCGGCAGGAGACTGCGCTATCGCTTTCTGTCGGATACAGCTGACCGGTACGGCTTTACGAAGATCGCCACCGCTCACCACCTCGACGATCATGCCGAAACGGTGCTTTGGAATTTGACGCGCGGCGCCGGTATCAGCGGCTTGTGCGGTATCCCTGTACAGCGCGGCAATATTATTCGTCCGCTGCTGTGCTGTTCGCGGTCGGAGATCGAAGCCTTCTGTCGTGAAAAGCAGCTGGAATATGTGACGGATGTGACGAATCTGAGTGAAGCCTACACGCGCAACAGGCTGCGCCTGAGGGTGATGCCGGTGCTGGCGGAGCTCAATCCGGGCGTCGGCGAGCATATCGCCGCGACCTCCGCTTTGCTGAGAGAAGCGGATGATTACCTGAAAAATATTTCTATAAACGAATTAAAGCTTGCCGAAGAGCCCTATGGCTATTCTTGCCAAAGTCTCCTGTCGCTCGAGCCGATCGTGCTCAAATATGCCGTCAAAGGCGTGTTGCAGCACGCCGGCGCTCCGGTGGATCAACAGCATATCGCGCTGGTACTCGGCGCGATGCGCGACGGGGGAGCGGTCGATCTCGGCGCGGGCTTTACCGCTTCCTGTGCACAAGGGATCCTGAGGGTGATCGGCAAAGATGACGAGCCAAAGCCGGACGAAGCCTTTTGCGTCCCGTTGTCGGCGTATATCCTCTCAAACGGCATTCGTTTTACGGTGCGCGACGGTGAGCCCGATTTGACGCCGGACGGGCTCTGTGACGGGATGCTCAGCGGTGAAAAAATTAACAATTTATTATTAATTCACGCGATACCGTGTGATATAATGACACCTGATACCGTAGTCCGCACCCGCCGGGCAGGGGATACCTATACCGATGCGCGGCGCGGCGTGACGAAAACGGTGAAAAAGCTATTGAACGAAAGGAAGCTTCCGCGCGAGAAGCGCGACGCCATGCTGCTGGTCGCCAAGGGTTCGACCGTCTTATGGCTGAGCGGCTGCGGAACTGCCGCTCAGGCGCAGGCGGATTTTTCTCGCGACGGGGAGTATGTTGTGCTAAAAGAAGCCTTGGGATGCGTGTGATACGCATTCGGGCTGAGGGATTAATCCGAAAACAGATATGGGGGTTATCATGCATAAGGATATCGAAAAGGTGCTGTTTACAGAGGAAGAGATTCGCGGCGCCGCCGGGCGACTTGCCGAACAGATACGGCGCGATTATGCCGAGGAAGAGGATATTGTCTTTGTCGGACTGCTCAAGGGCAGCGTCCAGTTTATGGCGGATCTGCTCAAGCAGATTGATTTGGATTGTACGATTGATTTTATGTGCGTTTCCAGCTACGGAAAAGGCACCAAGAGCACCGGTCGCGTGAATATCATCAAGGATTTATCAGAACCTATAGATGATAAAAACGTGATCATCGTGGAGGATATTATAGACAGCGGCAATACCCTGAGCTTTATCAAAAAGTATTTCTCCGCGAAAAACGCAAAGAGCGTGCGTATCTGTACGCTGCTCAACAAGCCCTCGCGCCGCGAGGTTGAAATTGACGTGGATTATATCGGCTTTGACGTACCGGATGAATTTGTGGTCGGCTACGGTCTGGATTACCGCGAGTATTACCGTAACCTGCCCTATATCGGGGTGTTAAAGCCTGAGATATATGCGTGAGCGATCATGCACTCTTAAATAAGCGGTGCTGCGTCGGCGTTGGCGGTATGCTTTGCCGAGGCGATTTTTCACCGATCATTCATCATCTATCATTTATCACTTATAAGGAGTGAAAGCATTGAACGATAATAAGAATTCCAATTCCGGCAAGGTGAGAAGCCTGCTGATCTATCTGGGTATCCCCATCATCGTGATACTCGTGATGACGCTCGTCCTCTCCCAGTCGCCGAAGGACGCCACCACCTATTCTGAGGTGATCGGTTATTTTGAAGAGATGCACGTCACCGAGTTCAAGGTCGAGAGCAGCGGTTCTTCCACCAAGCTCCAGATGAAGCTCGACGACGACAAGGTGATCAATCATAAGATCATGGACTGGCATACCTTCTGGGAAGACGTCAAGGATGATATCAAAAAGTATGACGAGAAGCATCCCGACAAGCCCATGAAGTATGATCTCACTCCCGTGAGTGACAATTCGTTCTGGCTCGAGCTGATCCCCACCGCGATCTTAGTCGTCGCGCTGGTGCTGTTCTGGTTCTTTGTCATGCGCCGGATGGGCGGCGGCATGGGCGGCAGAGAGATGAATTTCGGCAAGGCGAAGTTCAAGAACCAGACCGATGAAAAGAAAAAGACGACCTTCAACGACGTCGCCGGCGCCGACGAGGAAAAGGAGGAGCTGGAGGAGATCGTTGAGTTTTTGAAGAGTCCCGATAAGTATAACAAGCTCGGCGCGAGAATCCCGAAGGGCGTATTGCTCGTCGGCCCTCCCGGTACCGGTAAAACCCTGCTCGCCAAGGCGGTGGCAGGTGAAGCCGGCGTACCGTTCTTCTCGATTTCCGGCTCCGATTTTGTCGAGATGTTTGTCGGCGTAGGCGCTTCGCGTGTCCGCGACCTCTTCGATACCGCCAAGAAGAATTCTCCCTGTATCGTCTTTATCGACGAGATCGACGCCGTCGGACGCCAGAGAGGCGCCGGACTCGGCGGCGGTCACGATGAACGTGAGCAGACCTTGAACCAGCTGTTGGTTGAGATGGACGGCTTCGGCGCGAACGAGGGCGTGATCATGATCGCCGCGACCAACCGTCCCGATATCCTCGATCCCGCGCTCCTGCGTCCCGGACGCTTTGACCGTCAGGTCATGGTCGGATATCCGGATATCAACGGGCGTGAGGCGATCCTGCGCGTTCATTCGCGTGAAAAGCCCCTGTCGCCCGACGTCAAGCTTCGCAACGTCGCGAAGCAGACCGCCGGCTTCACAGGCGCAGACCTCGCTAACCTCTTGAACGAGGCGGCGCTGCTTGCCGCCCGTAAGGATAAAAAGGCAATCACCCAGACCGAGATCGAAGAAGCCGCCATCAAGGTTGTGGTCGGCTCCGAGAAGAAGAGCAAGGTCATGAATGACCGCGAGAAGAAGCTGACCGCTTATCACGAGGCTGGTCACGCGATCTGCTTCTATGCCTGTGAAACACAGGATCCCGTTCATCAGATCTCGATCATTCCGCGCGGTATGGCAGGCGGCTATACCATGCCCCTTCCCACCGAGGACAGGAGCTACCGCTCCAAGCGCGAGATGGAGGAGGAGATCGTCGTGGATCTCGGCGGCAGAGTCGCAGAAGCCCTGATCCTGGGCGATATCTCGACCGGCGCCTCCAACGATATCGAAAAGGCGACTAAGACCGCAACGAATATGGTGGTCAAATACGGTATGTCCGAAACCCTCGGTCCGATCAACTATACCTCCGGCGACGGTGAAATCTTCATCGGCAGAGATATGGGACACACCAAGAATTATTCGGAAGAAACCGCTAATAAGATCGACGAAGAGGTTCATCGCATCATCACCGAAGCCTATCAAAAGACGGAGGATATCCTCAATTCGCATATGTCCAAGCTCCATGAGACCGCGGCATATCTGATGAAGCATGAGAAGATGTCCGGCGAGGTCTTTGAACAGGTGATGGCAGGCACGTTTACGGAGCCTGTCGAAGCGGAGGACGCTCCCGCCGAACCCGAAAATCATTCTACAGAAGAATAATGATGATCCGGCGGAGCCTGACTCGTGTGGACGCGCGCGTTTGCTCCGCCTGATTTTTCAATTTTGCCAATAACAAAGAAGTGAAGCTATCTATGCTGGAAAAAATCATTATCAAGGGCGCCAAAAAGCATAATCTGAAAAATATTGACCTCGAGATACCGCGCGACAAGCTCGTAGTGCTTACCGGGCTGTCCGGCTCAGGCAAAAGCTCGCTCGCCTTCGATACGATCTACGCCGAAGGTCAGCGCCGCTATGTCGAGAGCCTCTCGTCCTACGCGCGTATGTTCCTCGGTCAGATGAAAAAGCCCGAGGTGGATTCGATCGACGGTCTGTCTCCGGCGATCTCCATCGACCAGAAAACAACCTCCAAAAATCCGCGTTCCACCGTCGGAACCGTGACCGAAATCTACGATTACTTCCGCCTGCTCTATGCGCGTATCGGCATTCCGCACTGTCCGAAGTGCGGTCGAGAGATCAGTCAGCAGACGGTCGATCAGATCGCGGACAGCGTTCTGGCGCTCCCCGAGCGCACCAGGATTCAGGTACTGGCGCCGATGATCCGCGGCAAAAAGGGCGAGCATAAGGGCGTGTTTGAATCTGCCCGAAAGTCGGGCTTCGCGCGCGTGCGTGCCGACGGGATACTCTATGATCTCGGTGAGGATATTGTTCTCGAAAAGAATAAAAAACACAACATTGAAATTGTTGTTGACCGTCTGGTGATTAAGGAGGATATCCGCTCCCGTTTGACCGACAGCCTGGAAACCGCCTCCAAATTAGCTGACGGATTGGTGCTGATCAGCGTGGCGGACGGCGAGGATATTCTGTATTCTCAGAACTACGCCTGTCCCGAGCACGGGATCAGCGTCAACGAGCTGGCGCCCCGTATGTTCTCGTTCAATAATCCCTTCGGCGCCTGTCCCAAGTGTACCGGCTTAGGCGTTTTTCTGCGCGTCGATCCGGCGCTGATCATCCCCGATCCCGAGAAAACGATCTCTCAGGGCGGTATCAAGGGCTCCGGCTGGGCAATGGAGGGCAACACGATCGCCCAGATGTACATGGACGGATTAGCCGAAAAATACGGCTTCGACTATTTTACCCCGATCAAGGATTTGCCCGACGGCGTGGTTGATAAGATCCTCTACGGCACCAAGGGGGAGAAGCTCCACCTGATCCGCCGCACGCCGTTTAATCAGAGCGAGATGCACCGCGAGTTTGAGGGAATTATCCCGAATCTCGAGCGACGGTTCCGCGACAGCAACTCACAGTGGGTGAAGGAAGAGATTCAAAGCTATATGACCGAGATTCCCTGTGACGAATGCGGCGGCGACCGTCTTTCTCAGACCTCGCTTGCCGTGACGGTCGGCGGCATGAATATCGCCCGTCTCTGTGATATGTCGGTCGTGAATATTCTCGACTTCGTCGAACAGCTCGAAATCACCGAGCGCGACCGCATGATCGCGGGAGAGATTCTCAACGAAATCAAATCCCGGTTAAACTTCCTGAAATCCGTCGGTCTGGGTTATCTGACCTTGTCGCGCGCTTCGGCTACCCTTTCGGGCGGTGAAAGTCAGCGCATCCGTCTGGCGACGCAGATCGGCTCGGCGCTGATGGGCGTGCTGTACATCCTGGACGAGCCGTCGATCGGACTGCACCAGCGGGATAACGACAAGCTCCTCGCTACGCTGAAAAAGCTCAGGGATATCGGCAACACGGTCATCGTCGTCGAGCATGACGAGGATACCATGCGCGCGGCGGATTATATCGTTGATATCGGTCCCGGAGCCGGGGTACACGGGGGCGAGATCGTTGCCGCCGGTACGGTGAAGGATATCGAAGGCTGCGAGAAATCCGTCACCGGTCAGTATCTCAGCGGACAACGCGCGATTCCGCTGCCGGACAGCCGCAGAAAAGGAAACGGTAAGTTCCTGACCATTACCGGCGCTCAGCAGAATAACCTGAAAAACATCAGTGTTAAAATTCCTTTAGGGAAATTTGTTTGCGTTACCGGGGTATCCGGCTCCGGCAAAAGCTCCCTGATCAACGAAATATTATACAAGCACCTCGCGCGCGAGCTGAACCGCGCCAAGTGTACGCCCGGAAAATTCAAAGCCATCAAGGGTATCGACGCGCTGGATAAGGTGATTAATATCGACCAAAGCCCGATCGGCAAGACGCCGCGCTCCAACCCGGCGACCTATACCGGGGTATTCACCGATATTCGTAACCTGTATGCTTCTACGACCGACAGCAAGATGCGCGGCTATTCCGCTTCGCGCTACAGCTTTAACGTTAAGGGCGGTCGTTGCGAGGCGTGTCAGGGCGACGGGATCATCAAGATCGAGATGCACTTTTTACCCGATATTTATGTCCCCTGTGAGGTCTGCAAGGGCAGACGTTATAACCGCGAGACCTTAGAGGTGAAGTATAAGGGCAAGTCGATCCATGATGTGCTGGAGATGACCGTGGAGGAAGGGCTCGAATTCTTCCGGAATATCCCGAAGATTCAGCGCCGTCTGCAAACGATCTATGACGTCGGCTTGGGATATATCAAGATCGGGCAGCCCGCTACCACGCTGTCCGGCGGTGAAGCGCAGCGCGTGAAGCTTTCGACAGAGCTTTCCAAGCGCCCGACCGGCAGGACGATCTATATCCTCGATGAACCCACGACGGGGCTGCATATCGCGGATGTTCACCGTCTGGTTGAGGTACTCCACAAGCTGGTGGACGCCGGTAACACGGTGATCGTGATCGAGCATAACCTTGATCTGATCAAGACCGCCGATCATATTATAGATCTCGGTCCGGAGGGGGGAGACGGCGGCGGACAGATCGTCGCCGAGGGTACACCCGAAGAGATCGCCGCGTGTGAAGCTTCTTTCACCGGACAGTACCTGAAACCGCTGCTCGGGTAGCGGCGTGATTCTTTCATCCGTATTCGGTCGGCTTCTTTGACCGATGATGATAATGATTTTCTGTTAACAGGAGGTTGATTTGATGAATTTTGGCATTTTTTCGTTTCTTTATTTTCTGACGTCTTTTGTGATCTCCAACGCCGGGATTATCCTCCAGCTGGTGGGTTCGTGGTTTGTGTTCCGTAAGATGGGAATGCCCGGCTGGAAGGGGATTATCCCGTTTTACAGCACCTATGTCCTGTTCGATAAGCTGTGGGATACCAAGACCTTTTGGCGTATGATCATCTATCTCGGCGTGATGATTGGCGCTACCGTGTTCGGCTTCATTTTTATCATGCTCGGCGGCGTATTCCTCGCGAACGGCAGCAATGTTGCCGGTATCATTCTCCTGATCAACGGGATCGTGATGATGATTGGCTCTATCGTGATGGCAATCCTGATGGTTGTGCTCGAATACCGCTTATATCAGCGCCTGGCGGCTGCGTTCGGCTTGAAGAACGGCTGGGCATGGGGCTTGCTCTTTGTCCCGTTCATCATGCTGCCGATCATCGGCTTCCATAAGCGAATCGTTTATTACGGTCCTGTCAATCAGGTGCCGTCATACTAAATACATCATAATGAAACAAAAACGGCTCCCGATATCATGTCGGGAGCCATATTGTTTCTTACTGGATATAGACCATCGCCGTTCTGCGGAAGGCGGTAACGATCTTCATAATGCCGGAGTAGATCAGACTCAAGCAGAAGCCGTAAATAAGAATGTCGGTCTTTTTGAAGATCAAGCCGAGGACAGCCATCAGGACGACAAAGATGACGAGAATACATCCGGTCATCAGCTTCAGTCTCCAGTTTTTAGCGCCGTTGTTCTTCGCTTCCAGCGCTCTGAGGATATCAATCGCGCCGGTAAAGCCGTAGATAATGAGCAGATAGATGAAGATGGTGAAGGACGACATCGAGATGATCGAGGTGGTGAATAAAGCCAAATCAAGGATGATGATCGCCTGATACAGCATGAGCTTTCCGCCGACCATATGCCTCGCCATCGTGAAGTAAAAGAACAAAAGCCGTATGCCGTAGATAAACAGCCACAGGCTAATGACGACGGCGGCGAACAGATAGCCCTCCTGCGGAGCCATCATAATAAAGACGGCGAAGAGGATGATCACAACGCCGATGACAATGTTTTTGATACGCTGAAAGCTACTCATGCGCTTCACCTCCCGTAAGGGAACGGAGCTTCCATAGCAAGCCCTTCTTATTTGCTTCGATCGAGTAACCGGCGAGCTTGTTGCCGGACTGATAGATGTGATGCGTTACCATGCTCTTTTGGGCGAGGGCGGCGGTGATGAACCTGCCCAGGAAGGTGTTATCCTTATCGGCGGCAGAGGTATACTCGCCTTGATACTGCTCGAGCTCAAAATCCGGGATCGCTTGACCGGAGAGCTTTTCACCGAGCGCCTTCCAGTCCTGTGACGCGTCGAGCTGGCGCTTGTTGAGAATGCGATCAATTTCATCGCGGTAAGGCGCGATCGCCGAAAAGTCATACTGACCGCGTTCGAAGCGATCGGTTTCACCGCGCAGGTATTTCATCGCGGTAATCATCTGGCAGAAGGCGTGCAGATAGTCAGAGGGATTATCCTTGATGATTTCTTCATATTCACCCCATGCGGGGAGGTACTTGTAACGGATGAAGCAGTAATCCGGCAGATGACCGGCGCGTCCGTGACCGAGCAGCATGATATGATTTTCGGTATTGGTATTCAGGCTGTTGGTATAGATGCTCTTTTCGAGATCGTCCGGGGTAGAGGTGCTGTGTCGGAAATTGATCTTTACTTCACGGTAGCCGTCACCCTCGGGGATCAGCTCATAAAAGTAGTTGTTGGTGTTGTTGATCACCATCGACGGCGTTCCGGCGAAGTTTTGATGCGCCCATGTATCGGCGAGCACGTGCATCGCCACGCCGACAGCCTGAACCGGCTTGTCCTTGGCAAGCTTCACGGTGTGCTCCAGCAGCTCGCCGTTGGGCTTGCAGATCAGGCGGAATTTGTTTTTATACCGTTTACCGCTGCGCTTGGGCGGTTCTGCATGAAGATCGCCGGGTAAAAAGTGGAACGACGCCCAGATGCGCGTGATATCCTGTAAGCCGACAAGGTCGGTGCGCGCGTCCATCAGCTCCAGCTGCAGCTGCGTTGTCGCCGCGTTTAACGGCGCCTTGATGATGGACAGCAGGGTACGGGTGCAGTGATCGACCATGCGGTCGCTGTAGGCGATATCGACGCTGTCCTCATGCGAATACCCGGATAGGATCGCGGCACAGTAGGTCGCATAGTAATGAAAATCCGCGTTCATGCCGTTACCCCCTCCGTGTCGGTTGCATCCTGCTTTTGCTTTCGAAGCTTTCTGAGCTTGATCGCGGAATACAGAATCTGGATCAAAAAGACGACCTTGGTTACATCAATGATCAGGGTGATGAGGATGACGTCAAATTCATCCCTCAGAAAAATCAGTGAGATAACATTCACGAGGATCAACAGGCTGCTGAAGAATATGATCAATCCGATGACAACCAGGTAAAAGTTCCCCTTGCGCTTACCGTTTCCTTCGGCGCGGGCAGATAATCCCAGCCAAAGATACATCAGGGCAATCAGCGCAACCAGAATCCATGAGCTGATGATGACAGCCGTTCTGATCTCGTCGCTGACGTTGTTCCATGATTGATCGCCCAGCAGGATGTAGGTCAGAGCGGATTTGATAAAAGACCAAAAGCCGAATAGGATCACGCCTGCGCCGAGGGTGGTCAGGTTGTTTTCCAGTCGCCTGATGGTAACATCCATGGTTATGCTTCGCTTCCTTTCTGTTTGCCTGCCTTTAATCTGTTTGAAAGCCGGACGTTGAACGAAAGTCCTCCGTCGCCCGGTACCGCTTCGATCGCGCCGCCGTGCAGGGTGACGATCCGCTTGGCGATCGAAAGCCCGATGCCGTGACCGCCCGTGGAGGACGTGCGCGAGGAATCGGGGCGGTAGAAGCGGTCAAACAAATGTTGATAGTTGATAGTGGGATCGGTCTCGCAGGAGTTGAACACGGTCAAGTCGGTATACCGCGCCTCCTTTTTCAGCACGAGTCTGAATTCACCGTTTTCCGTCACATACTTTGAGGCGTTTTCCACAAGGACGGAAACCAGCCGTTCGAGCTGGGACGCGTTTCCGTTGATGGTGACGTCCGGCTCAATCTCGAGGAGAAAGGCGGCGTGCTTACCCTTGAAAACCTCTTCAAAGGAGCCGGAGATATCGGTCGTCAGGCGGCTCAGGTCAACCGGTTCGATATCGGTGATCTCGTCAACCTCCTCGAGCCTGTTGAGCGTGAGCAGCTCATTCACCAGCTCGCTGACGCGGCTGACCTGCGTGGTGATATTGTTGATCCATTCATTTTCACCGCTTTTGTAGGCGAGCACCTCGGCGTTGGCGGAGATGATGGCGAGCGGCGTTTTCAGCTCGTGACTCGCGTCGGTGATAAACTGTTTTTGCATACGGCTGTTTTCTTCAAACGGCTTGACGATCCGGTTTGAGAGGAACCAAAAGACCAGCGTGATCATCAGGACGACGCCCAGCGCGACGATAGAGAGAATGAGCACGAGCACTTCTACGGCATAATACTCCTCGGTACAATCGACAAAGACCACCAGCTGTCGGTTATCGCTGACGCGATAGCGGTAGTAATCATAGTTGCCGGTTGTCTCACCGGTCATCATAACGGCGTCCGCCATCATGATGGCGCTGCTCTCGTCAACCGCCTTGATATGTCTCAAATCACCGGAGACCGCGTTGTTGTCCTGATAGGCGACGGTGAAGTAACGCAGGCGATAGGGAGACTCTTCGTTATAATTATAGAGCCTGAGCTGATCTTCGACCTCCAGCTTTTCATATTCGCTTTTTTCCGGCAGTCTGCCGTTGTTCGTGACAATCAGCCGCGTCATGCCGTCTGTACGGCGTGTAATCTGCGCGTTTATCGCGATGGCAACGAACAGGATGGTCAGCGCAAAGACAACCAGCGCTGAGAAGAATACGCCGATGACGATTTTTTTACGGAGCTTCTTCATGACTCCTCCTCACACAGCGTGTAGGTATCTCCGGCGATTTGGATGTTGGCGTCGGCATGGATCTGCCTGAGCTTGTTCTTGAGGTAGAAGATGTACAGCTCGGCTTTTTCGGGGCTTTCCTTACCGTTCCATACGCTCTCGTTAATTTGCCGGGCGGTAAAGGACTTGTCCGCGTTATGCACCAGGAAGGTCAACAATTCCGCTTCGGCGTTATTCAGGCGGAGGCTTCCCTTGTCGGTCTTGAGCTCACAGGTGCCGGAGTTGAGCTCGAAGTTCGCGTAGTGAAGCACCGAATGGCGGTAATCGCTGTTGCGGCGGATCAGCGACTGCACACGGGCGACCAGCTCCTTCATGGCGAAGGGCTTGGCGAGATAATCGTCGGCGCCGGTTGTAAGCCCGGCGATACGGTCGTCTACCGTCGCCTTGGCGGTCAGCATCAGCACGTTGGTATGATTGCCGCTGCCGCGCATGGCTTCCAGCACCTCGATCCCGCTCTTCTTCGGCATCATGATATCCAGGATCACCGCGTCGAAATAGTCCTTATCGAGCGCGTCCAGCGCCTGTTGTCCGTCATAGACGGGCGTGACGTCAAAGCCCTCCATCTTGAGTATTTCGGTCACGGCGACCGAAAGCTGCATCTCATCCTCGGCATACAGTACCTTCATGCTGTTACCTCCTGTTGATCAAATCTCTGATGGTCTGCATCGACAGATCGGTAGACGCCATCTCGTCGGCACAGCGCTTGAGCTCTTCTACGATCAGAGAAGTATTTTTGATATCCTTTTTGTATTTGAGCTGATGCTCCAGACTTGCCCAGCAGTCCATGGCGATCGTCCGCAGCTGTATCTCGATGTTGATTTCATCAATACCGCCTACGCCGAACGGAACAGCCAGCAGCATATGCAGGCTGCGGTAGCCGTTTGGCTTCATCGCGGCGATGTAGTCCTTGATCTGCTCCACGCGCCAGCGGGGGTTCCTTTTGATCAGCTCGACGACGGTGTAGATATCTCCGACAAAATGCGTAATTACCCTGGCGCCGACGATATCGGACAGGTTCATCAGTCCGCTTCTCGCTGTCTCGGGAAGATGATTTCTTCTCAGCTTTTCGCGCAGGCTGTCTGCGTCCTTGATGCGGCATTTGATATGCTCCGCGACGGCAGTCTCCGAATCGGTGCTGATGCTGTCCAGCATCGACTGAATCTCGTTCATCAGCAGCGCCTGTATTTCTTCCAGCTTCGGGGCGAATTCGCCGTAAAAGGCAAGGTCCTGTTGTTTCATCGGTATGCTCCGTTCTGTTTGATAGTATACAACACTATATTATAATCAATTCTGACAAAAAGAACAAGTGATTTTTTCGAAATCCTGCATTATCCGTTGATAATCACTTGAAATATGTCCGTAAAGTTTGTATAATATAGCATTAGGAAGAAAGAAAAAGGCTATTTTCTTTGATAGAAAAAAGGAGAAAAATTATGCGTTATCCCCATGCGAGAAAAGGAATCGCTAAACTATTTGTATCAGAGATCCTGCAGCTGATCGGTGTTATTTGCGTAACCGTCAGCTCGGCGCTGATCGCGGTATTTGCGTTGCGTCAGGATAGTCAGAACGACGCGACGTTCGGCCTCGTTGCCTTCGGACTGCTGGCGTTCTCCCTGATCTCTGCCGTACTGATGATTATCTCGATGATATTCAACCTGATCGGCGTGATCCAGTCCTCAAAGGATGAACCGTCCTTTAAGGTTATTATCTATATCATTATCGTCGGACTTGTCTCGACGATCGGCGTGTCTGTTGCCAATGCGGTTATCGCTGAGGAATCCACCGCGCTGAATAATTTCGCCCAGGTGGTCAGCGATATGGTCCACTCGATCACCACGATCCTGATCATTCAGGGAATCACCAATATGGCGACAACGCTCGGCAATGAAGCGGTCTGTAAAAAGGGACAAACCCTGTTTCATCTCATTATCTGGATCGCGCTGATCAATATCGCGATGAAGGCTGTGATCCTTTGTATCCCTGCCAAAGCGGCGGTAGAAGCAGAGGTCATTTTGATGGTGGTCACCGCCGTCCTCAGCGTGATCCAGTACATCATCTATCTTTCGTTCCTGAGTAAAGCGTCAAAAATGCTCAAACAGTCCTGAGTTTTCCATCCCTTAAAAAAAGATTGACAATTCGCTGTATGACCATTATCATACAGTAAATGAACCTCCAAAGGAGTTGCTTTATGAAACGAACCCTATCTCTATTTTTTTGTGTTATCTTTTTTATCAGCGTGTTTGTCTGCCGGGCGGCGGCTGCGTCAGCCGAGGACGAGGGAACCGCGGCGTCCGATGAAGCGGTTCTTCACGTGCCGCAGATACGCGTCGTGACTGAAAACGGCAACGGCACAACGCTGCAGAAGGAAGACGGCTATGTCAACGCCTCCATCGAGATTACCGACACCGACGGATCGGTTCTGAGCGACAGCGTCTTATTCAAGGTCAGGGGCAACGGTACGGCGCTCGCGAGTATCCAGAAGAAGGCGTTCACCTTCAAATTTGACAAAAAGCGCGAGGTGCTCGGGCTCGGAAAAGGCAAGAAGTGGGCGATGCTCGCAAACGCGATGGATACGAGCCTGCTGCGCACCTATGTTACCATGGAGCTCGGACACGCGATGGACTTACCCTTTACCTCCGATCACAGGATGATCGAGTTGTGGGTAGACGACAGCTTCAGAGGACTGTATGAGCTGATAGAGCCTGTACAGGAAGGAACAGACAGGGTTAATATTGATATCAAAAGCAACGACGGGATGAAAGACTTTCTTCTCGAAAGAGAGAAGGGCCGCACGGAAGACGGCGTATCTTACATCCGCCCCGGCGGCATTCGCTTTGCCGTGAGCGAGCCTGAGGAACCTACCCCGGAACAGCTTACATACATCAATAACGTGATGAACGATATTGTAGACAAGCTGAAAAACGGAACGCAGGAAGAGATATCCGCTGTACTGGATACAGATTCTTTCGCAAAGTTCTATATTTTGAACGAGTATGTCAAGACCTCCGACTTTGATTTCAGCTCGGTTTTCTTCTACTATAAGGACGGCAAGCTCTATGCCGGTCCTCCGTGGGACTATGACCACTCTATGGGCAGCTGCGGCGACCTGGATATCTATCAGGAGATCAACGGTACCGAAGGCGCTTATGTCAACAATATGCACTTCTATCAGTACCTGTGCCAATATGAATGGTTTATGGACGAGGTGAGGGAGATTTATGCCATGAACCGAGATTATATCCGTAATATTGCGATTGACGGCGGACAGATCGACACGCTGGCAGAAGAATACAGCGCCGAGATCGAGCGCAACTTTACCGAAACACCGTGGAAGGTGACCAAGCAATGGTCTATCTATCAGAAAAAACCGCTGCCTACCTATCAGGAGAACCTCGACTTCTTCAAGGACTGGTGTCAGAAGCGATTCGCGTGGCTGGATCATTATCTGACGGAGGAGAAGCGCCCTTATCGGATCGGCGATGCCGACGGTGACGATGAAGTAACGATCATTGACGCTACCGTCATCCAAAGAACCTTAGCGGACATAGAGACGCCGGACTATAGCGAAGAAGCTGCCGACGCGGATCAAGACGGTGAGGTTACCGTTGTCGACGCCACCTGTGTTCAACGGTATATCGCACAATTGAACGCTCCGGAGGGGATCGGCAGCCTAAATACAGAGCTTTGAAACCGCATAGCATAAAACGGATTCATCCGATTCAACAGTGACGTTTACCGTTTAA
>CADBUN010000017.1 GCA_902797825.1 uncultured Ruminococcus sp.
AGGCTGGCGCCTGTCAAGACTGACAACGCAGTTATGCGGAATTCTCCGCAATAGATATTAAAGTGTTTTATTGCTACTTAGTATTATCTAATATGGTTAAGATTGCCACAGGGCTAAAGCCCTTCGCAATGACGAAATAATATGCCTTTGCCATGACGAACGCTACACTTCTGTGTCGGTATTATTTTCGATAGAAGAAAAATACGCCTCAATCGGGGTATCGTTGCTCTCGACCGCCGCCAGCTTGCGGTTGATCTGACGGGTACGCACGCCGACGAGCTTGTCGAGCTCCTTGTTCGCCTGATCAAGCTTGGTCTGAGTCGCGACGAGGACGGTGTTGAAGGTCTCGAATTCCTTTTTCACAGAGCCCAGCAGGTTCCAAACCTCGGCAGACCGCTTCTGCACCGCGAGCGTCTTAAAGCCCATCTGAATCGAATTGAGCAGCGCCGCCATCGTGGAGGGACCGGCGATATTCACCTTATAGTCGCGCTGCAGCAGCTCGACTAAGCCGCGGTTAACCACCTCGCTGTATAACCCCTCAAAGGGAAGGAACATCACGGCGAATTCGGTGGTGTTGGGCGGATCAATGTATTTATCGCGGATATCCTTTGCCTCGCGACGAATGGTGTTGATGAGCGTCTTGGCGGCGGCGTCTACCGCCTCCTTGGAGCCGCTTTCATACGCGTCGCGCAGGGCGGCGTAGCTGTCGCCGGGGAACTTGGAGTCGATCGGCAGATAAATAAAGCCGTCGTCACGCGCCGGAAGCTTGATCGCGAATTCCACGACCTCGCGCGAGCCGTGCTTGGTGGCAACGTTGGTATCATACTGATCGGGGGTGAGGATTTCTTCCAGGATATTGCCGAGCTGGATCTCGCCGACGATCCCGCGGGTTTTGACGTTGGAGAGCACCTTCTTCAAATCACCTACGCCGACGGCGAGCGTCTGCATCTCGCCGAGCCCCTTATAGACCTGCTCGAGCCGTTCGCTGACGAGCGCGAAGCTCTTGTTCATCTTCTCTTCAAGCGTCTTTTGGAGCTTTTCGTCAACGGTCGCGCGCATTTCAGTGAGCTGTTTGTTGTTATCGGCGCGGATATCGTCAAGCCTCTTTTCCATCGTGCGGCGAATATTCTCGAGCTTTTGTTCATTTTCGAGCGAAAAGGTCTTGAGGCGTTCTTCAAAATGGCTGAGCTTTTCGCTTTGTGCGGAAGAAAAGCTCTGTTGGTTCACCGCGATCATATCGCCCATGTTCTTGACCGAGCTCTGGGTGGTATTGACAATCTCCGACCGCAGGGCTGTGATCTGATCGGCGGTGTTTTTTGCTGAGCTTTGGGCGGCGTTCGCGATCTCTGCGCGCAGGGCGTCGAATGCTTCCTCGTTATTTTGATTCCTTTTCGGAATTATAATAATTGCCGCCACCGCCGCGATCACGCCTGCCAGCGCAAGAACGGCGAGGATGATAAACTGATACATTTCCATACAGACACCTCATCACCATGTGTTGAGGTTATTTTATCATGAAACACAAAGGATTGTCAAATCGGAAGAGCATTTAACGGTAAGCCATGAGGTGTATTCGATTTTGGCGAATTTTGGACGAAGCCCTCCGATGATGCCTGCTCCTTATGAATGAAACTCCGTCATGATCGTTCGGTCACAGCCAGGCGGCGAGTAGACAAAGCGCTCGATATGCCCCCCGGTGACAAAATATCGCGGAACGGAGGGTAGCTGCGGCTCTGAAAAATTGTCGATAATGATCAGCTTCAGCTTCATTTTCTGCGGCAGGATGCTTTTGATATACACCGCCGCGGTATCGCCGACATGGATGTTATCACGCAGCTCGGCAAGGCCTGCCAGATTCGGCGTCAGTTCGACAAAGGCGCCGTAGTTCTCGATCGAGCGGATCACGCCGGTGACGGTCTCGCCCACCTCAAAGCATGAGGCGTTCTCCTCCCATGTCCCCAAAAGCTCCTTGTGGCTGAGGGTAATGCGGTGATCGACTACGGATTTGATGACGGCATAAATATCCATCCCGACCGTGAAGCGCTCGTCGGGATGCTCGATGCGCGAGATCGAGATCGCGTCGATCGGCATCAGCGCCACCATGCCGCATCCGATATCACAGAAA
The DNA here is from genome assembly GCA_902797825.1 of uncultured Ruminococcus sp. Lineage (GTDB taxonomy): Bacteria > Bacillota > Clostridia > Oscillospirales > Acutalibacteraceae > Ruminococcoides. The sequence goes on from CADBUN010000017.1 coordinate 2,126, forward strand.
GCACCGAACGGCTCCAGATGCGTGATATGGGCAGGGATCACATCACCCGGGCGAAGTCCTTTGATAAAGGTATCGGCACATTTTCGCTGTGCTTCCGCCCGGGAGAGCACAGCGGTATTGCCGTTATGCTCGCTGACGATATCCCTGACCGTAAAGCAAACGGCTCTGCCGACACGCGACAACAGCGCAATATCCCTGACGCTGCCCTCACGGATCCCCAGAGCCCCTTCCTCACGGGGGATCACGCCGCGCATACACGGCAGCGCCACCCTCAGATTATGCTCATGATCGCACGATACCGCCCTCGCCTCGAGGATATCGCCGCGCTCCATCGCCGCGCGCAGTCCGTCGTAAGAGCTGACGGCGCTGAGGTTCTCTGCCGTATCCATCCGTTTCCCTTCGGGGAGAAATGAAGTCATGATCGTCCTCCTGAATTTTTAAACTTAGGATTTTCCATACGGTACAATCTATGAGGGGCGATAAAAAGATATGACTGTTACAAAACTTTAAAAATTTGTGATCGGGTATTGAAAAAAGCTGTCATTTCGTATACAATGGAAAGGTAATGCAAGCACAAAACGCCGGGCAAGGGCGCCGGGCATGCTTGTATCATCCGAATTTAAAGACAGAAAGGAAACGCTATGAAACGAACATTAGCCATCATCCTGAGCGTTCTGATGATCGCGGCGGTATCTGCCGGCTGCGGTAAGCAGGTCGTATCCTCGGGTAAAACAGACGTAACCGCCACACAAGCCAAGGAAACACAAGCCGACAAGGAGGGCGAAACCGTGAGCTACGAAGCAAAATCCACTGATAAGCTGCTGAACATCGACGACGTCCCTGCCGCTGATTTGAACGCGGCAAACGCAGAGTACCAGAAGAAGGCAGCCGAAAAGGGCGAAGAGATCGCTACCCTGCACACCAACTACGGCGATATTTCGATCAAATTCTTCCCCGAGGTTGCGCCCAAGGCGGTCTATTCCTTCAAGGCGCTGGCAAAGGCGGGGCGCTATGACGGCACCATCTTCCACCGCGTGATCAAGAACTTTATGATCCAGGGCGGCGACTACACCAAGTTCAACGGCACCGGCGGCGAATCCGCCTACGGACAGGATTTCGATCTGGAGGTCTCTGATTATCTGAGCAACATCGAGGGCGCTGTCGCGATGGCGAACCGCGGTCCCGGCACAAACGGCTCCCAGTTCTACATCAATCAGGTCAACAACAACTATCTCGACGGCAGCTATACCGTTTTCGCCCAGGTGATCGACGGCATGGATGTGGTCAACAAGATCGCTCAGGTAGCGACTAACTCCTCTGATAAGCCCGTCAAGGACGTCATCCTGCAGAGCGTAGAGCTTCATAATTACGAATAATTCAAAAGTAAAAAGCCGCCTTGGTTTTCAGGGCGGCAAAACTTTTCGGTTGCGGGATTAAATCCGGAACCGATTCGACCTACGAACCCGGTTGCGGTTAATGGATAACGGCACCGTCAATCAATCACCAAACAACAAGGAGCTGACTATGGAACGACCTGTCATCGCCATCATGTATGACTTCGATAAAACCCTCTGCACCAAGGATATGCAGGACTACGGCTTTATTCCGCGCTTGGATATGGAGCCGTATGCCTTCTGGAAAAAGGCGAATGAATTCGGATACGGCGCCCAGATGGACGGCGTGCTGGCGTATCTGTACACCATGATCGAGGAGTGCAAGCGCAAGGGGATTCGCCTGACGCGCGAGATGCTGGTGGACAGCGGCAGGAAGATCGTCCTGTATCCGGGCGTCAGGGAATGGTTCGACCGCATCAACCTCTACGGTGCGGTACAGGGCGTTCAGGTCGAGCATTATGTCATCTCCTCGGGGATCAAAGAGATCATCGAGGGCTCCGGGATCGCGGATAAATTCACTAAGCTCTTTGCCTGTGAATTCCTTTATGACGAGGACGGCAACGCCATGTGGCCGAAAACCGCCGTTAACTATACCAACAAAACCCAGTTTGTCTACCGCATCAACAAGGGAGTGCTCGATATCTCCAATGACGTCGATCTGAACCGTTCCATGCCCGACGACAGCAAGCGCGTCCCCTTTTCGAACATGATCTATATCGGCGACGGTCTCTCGGATGTGCCGTGCATGAAGATGATGAAGGCATACGGCGGCTGTGCCATTGCGGTATATCAGGAGAATAACCGCGAAAAGGTCGAGGAGCTGCTGCTGGGCGACCGGGTGGACTTTATCTTCCCGGCGGATTATACCGAGAACGGCAGGCTGAACAAGACCGTCCATAACCTGATCAAGAAGATGGCGATCAGCGACGAGCTGGTGAAAGAGAACGCGAGACAGCTCAGGGAGTTAGGATCGGTTAACGGTTAACGGTGAATGGTTAACGGTTGTGGGAAACGCTGACGCGTTTTGGATTAAAATCATGACAGATACGAAAAACGTCCGCTGCTCTTTGATGAGTTGCGGACGTTTTTGTTATGATAATCTATTCAATTCGGGTGCGGGCAGCGCCCGCCATACACCGTTAACCGATCTCCGTTAACCGTTAACCAATTCTTATAACTTGTTGATCCTCCCTCTGTTCTTCACCGCCTTGCGGATATCGAGGACGATGATGACTAAGGTGGAAATAATAATCAGGATGAGGATGATGCCGACCGCCCACACTGCGGCAGGGTTGACCGTCTTTTTCTCGACCGAGCTGACCTCGGCGGAGGCGGAGCACGCTTCGACAAAGCGCTTCTGCATATAGCCGTAGATATCGTCGTCGAGATTGGTAAAGCGATAGCATTTATCGAGATATTCGTCCGGGGGATTAATAAGCTCGGAAGAAAGCATCTCCTCGTCGATCAGCTCCAGCGCAGCCTCGTTCGGCGTACCGTAGGTGATATACTCGGCGTTGGCGGCGGCAACCTCCGGCTCGCACATAAAATTGATAAAGAGCTCTGCGTTCTCCTTATTCTTACAGTTTGCCGGGATGCACATCGCGTCGTTAAAGAGGTTGGAGCCCTCCTCGGGCAGACAGTAGGTCAGCGACTCGTTGTTGTCCATCATCGTCCAGATATCGCCGGCATAATAGGCGGCGAGACCGCTCTGGTTGCCCTCCATCTCGGTAAACACCTGATCCATGACATACTTCTTGAGCACCGACTTCTGTTCGATCAGCTTATCGGTCGCGCGGTCAATATCCTCGCGCGTAAAGGAAGAGGCGCCCGGATCAATCGGCGGATCGCACAGCTGCATCGCGATCGCCATCGCGTCGCGCGAGTTGTTAAACATCAGGATGCCGTCATCCTTATACTGCGGATCCCACAGATCCTTAAAGCCGGTGATCGAGCCCTCCTTGATCATATCGGTGTTATATACCACCGCGACAAAGCCCCAAGAATACGGCACCGAATACAAGCCCTCGGGATCGTATGCCGGGTTGCGAAAGCGCTCGGAAATATGCTGATAGTTGGGGATGTTCTCAAAATCGAGCGGAGCGAGCAGCCCCTCCTCCCTGAGACGGGCGACCATATAATCGGAGGGGAAAATCACGTCGTAGGAGGAGTTGGAGTTCGTCAGAACGTTGTACATCTCCTCATTGGTCTCGTAGTTGGTATAATTGACCTTGATGTGATATTTCTTTTCAAATTCGGCGATAACATCCATCTCGCCATCGTCACCGGGAGAGATATACTCACCCCAGTTATAGACATTGACCTCGCCCTGATATCCACCGTCAGCGGACGCTTCCTCGCGCCCGTCGTCCTCGCCGTCATCCGCGGCG
>CADBUN010000018.1 GCA_902797825.1 uncultured Ruminococcus sp.
GCACCTCAAGCCTGCCTGCGCCCTCCGCCTTGTTCTGCGAAATTCTCCGCTAATATCTTTTTAAAGCTTTTTATTGCTACTTAGTATAAACCCTCATCTTATCAGTGTTATATTTCTCCTAAGCTCTTGTAATCCGACGCGCTTTTTGTTAGAATACTGTCGTATTATGATGAAAGGCGTTTTTGTGATGAAATTTATCAAAAATCTACTCTCTGCCGTCCTTGCCGGCGTGATGATCTCTTTCGGCGGCGCGGTCTATCTCGCCTGTGTCGCGGCAGAGAAAGCGCAGCTCGGCGCGATCCTGTTCTCCTTGGGACTGTCGGTTATCCTGATCATGGGGTTTCTGCTGTTTACCGGTAAGACGGCGTATATCCTCGAGAACAAGCCGGCTTATATCCCGTATTTACTGACGATCTGGCTGGGTAATCTCCTCGGCTGTGCGTTGATGGGCGTTCTCGTTCAGGTGGCTAAGCCGAAGCTTGCCGAAACAGCGCTTTCGCTGTGTGAAGCGAAGCTTACCCAATCTCCGTGGCAAACGCTGATCTTAGGCGCCTTATGCGGAATCCTTGTCTATATCGCCGTAGATTACTTCAGGAGCGACGAGGATAAAAAGTCTCTGCCAAAGTATCTCTTGGTCTTTACCTGTATTCCCGCCTTCATCCTGTGCGGCTTTGAACACAGTGTTGCCGATATGTTTTATTTTGCCGCGTCCTCCGCTTATTCGCTCTATACGGTCAAGGGGATCGTTTATATCCTGCTGGTCAGCGCCGGCAATCTGGCGGGAGCGGTGGTATTCCATATCGTCAGAAAACTCGTAACAAAATAACTATTAACAAATATTATCGTTGAAAAAGTCGCAGTTTGGTGCGACTTTTTTTACTTTATTTGTTGCTATGACGATGTATTTGTGCTATAATAAACTGTCAAAATATGCGTATCGAAAGATTGCGCTTGATAGGAGTTGAGCCGGTGGTAATCCTCGGTATTGATCCCGGTTACGCGATCGTCGGCTGGGGAGTAATTGAATATCAGGGCGCTAAGTATCGTCCGGTTGCCTTCGGCGCGATCACGACGGAGGCCCATACGGATTTCAATGCCCGGCTCGAGCGAATCTATGATGATACCGTTGAGCTGATCCGCCGTTCAGCGCCTGACGTTATGTCGATCGAAAAGCTGTATTTTAACACGAATACCACGACGGCGATTCAGGTTGCCCAGGCAAGGGGCGTGATCCTTCTCGCGGCGCAACAGGCGCATATTCCTGTTTATGAGTATACACCCCTGCAGGTCAAGACTGCCGTCACCGGCTATGGCAAGGCGTTAAAGCCGCAGGTCATGGAGATGACGCGCAGGCTTCTGCATTTGAAGGAAGTACCGAAGCCCGATGATACTGCCGACGCGCTGGCGATCGCCATCACCCACACCCAGGCGGCAGGGACGAATCTGCGCGATTATATGATGAAACGAGGGATCAAGTAATGATCTATTCCGTTCGGGGTAACCTGATTCTGATGGACGCGGGCTTTGCCGTGGTCGAATGCGGCGGCGTCGGGTATCGGGTTCAGACCTCTATCACAACGCAAAAACAGCTTAAGCTCAATACCGAGACGATGCTTTATACCTACATGAATGTCCGCGAGGATGCGATGGAGCTCTTTGGCTTTGCGTCAAAGGGAGAGCTCTCCACCTTTAAGATGCTGATCGGCATTACCGGCGTCGGTCCCAAGGTTGCGCTGGCGATCCTTTCGGAATTGTCCTCCGAGCAGATCGCCATGTGCGTCTCTTCCGGTGACAGTAAGACGCTGACGCGCGCGTCGGGCGTCGGTCCGAAGCTGGCGCAGCGTATCGTTCTCGAGCTCAAGGATAAGATCAAGGGCGTCGATACAGCCGTCTTTGAAATCAGCAGGGGCTCGGTGATCGCCGATACCGGTAACATCCCGAAGGCGGTTTCCGCTCTCGCGGTACTGGGCTATTCTGCCGCTGATGTGACGCCGATCCTCTCGAAGCTCGATCCTCAGCTTTCGGTCGAGGAGATGATCGCCGCTACCTTAAAACAAATGGCGTAATTCTTTTACATCCTATGAAAGGATAACAACGAATGGATTATAACACTGATTTTGAGATGGATTTTGAGGATCGTATCATGGATACCTCCGAAATCCCCTCCGACGCGATTGACTCTGATAACCCGCTCAGACCGAAAACACTCGACGAGTATATCGGACAGGATAAAGCGAAGGAAAATCTGAAAATATTTATCGAAGCCGCAAAGAAACGCGGCGAATCGCTCGATCACGTGCTCTTATACGGTCCTCCCGGACTTGGCAAAACGACGCTTTCGGGGATTATCGCCAACGAGATGGGCGTCAATATCCGCATTACCTCCGGCCCTGCGATCGAAAAGCCGGGCGATCTTGCCGCCTTGCTGACGAATCTTAATCCCGGCGATGTATTATTCATCGACGAGATTCATCGTCTTTCCCGTTCGGTGGAAGAGATTCTCTATCCTTCGATGGAGGATTTTGCGATCGACATCATTACCGGCAAAGGTCAGATGGCGGCATCCTATCATCTGCCGCTGCCTCGGTTTACCTTGGTCGGCGCGACAACCAGAGCCGGACAGCTCACGGCGCCGCTGCGCGATCGCTTCGGCGTGGTGCTGCGGCTGGAAATGTATACACCCGAGGAGCTGGCGAAGATTATCACCCGTTCCGCCGGCATCTTAGATATCAAAATTGACGAGGAAGGCGCTTTGGAGCTTGCCTCCCGTTCACGCGGTACGCCGCGAATCGCCAACCGCCTGTTAAAGCGTGTACGCGATTTTTCCGAGGTGATCTCGGATGGCGTGATCACGCTCGACGTTGCACAGACAGCGCTCGAAAGACTCGAGATCGACGAGCTCGGGCTGGATCAAAACGACCGCAGGATGCTCGAGGCGATGATCCGCTATTATCGCGGCGGTCCTGTCGGACTCGAAACCTTAGCCGCCGCCATCGGTGAAGAAGCGGTCACGATCGAGGATGTATATGAGCCGTATCTGATGCAGATCGGTTTCTTGTCGCGTACACCGCGCGGCAGATGCGTCACGGCAGCCGCCTATGAGCATTTAGGCTACAAGGTGCCTGCCAACACCGTTGCGGCGCAGGGAAGCTTATTTGATTGAGTGTTGCCGTTGGCTGATCGGCGATACCGTTTAACCTCAACTCTATTATAAAAGCGAGTAACATTTATGCGTAAAACTGATTTTTGGAGCGATTATGAGCTCATTGATTCCTCAGCCGGTGAACGTCTGGAGCGCTGGGGCGATATCATTCTGATTCGTCCCGATCCGCAGGTTATCTGGAATACGGAGCGAAAAAATCCTCTTTGGCGCCATGCGCACGCCCGCTATCTGCGCTCCAACACCGGAGGCGGCAAATGGCAGGTTTATAAAAAAATCCCCGATTCCTGGCAGATCCGATATCGTGAGCTGGTATTCAACGTGAAGCCGATGGGCTTCAAGCATACCGGCGTTTTTCCCGAACAGGCGGTCAACTGGGATGATACCGCCGATATCATCCGCCGCTCTGACAGACAGATGAACATCCTGAACCTGTTTGGCTACACCGGCTGCGCGACGATCTCTTGCCTGAAAGCCGGCGCTAAGGTATGTCATGTTGACGCGTCAAAGGGCATGGTGAACTGGGCGAAGGAAAACGCCGCCTCCTCTCAGGTTGCGGATAAGCCTGTACGATGGATCGTTGACGACTGCGCTAAATTTGTCGCGCGCGAGATCAGGCGCGGTCACTTTTATGACGGGATCATTATGGATCCGCCCTCCTACGGACGCGGTCCGAACGGTGAGATTTGGAAGCTCGAAGAGCGTATTTATGAATTTGTTAAGCTGTGCTCCGGTGTACTTGCCGAGAATGCGGCATTTGTCATATTGAACTCCTACACCACGGGGCTTTCGCCCTCGGTGATGGAATATCTTTTGGGAACGGTGATCCAAAGCCGCTTTGGCGGTACGGTTTCATCGGATGAGATCGGTCTTTCCGTGACCGATACGGGACTTGTCCTCCCGTGCGGTTCAACCGCCATTTGGCGCAGATAAGCTGTCGCCCTATTGGGAGAGTATATGAATTATATTTCGGTACAAAACGTTACATTTCAATACGATGAACAAAATCAAGACGCGAAGCCTGTGTTGGATCAGATATCACTCGAGGTGAAAAAGGGTGAATTTGTAGCCGTTTTGGGACATAACGGTTCCGGCAAGAGCACGGTTGCAAAGCATCTCAACGCGATGCTGATCCCGACGTCGGGCAAGGTCTTGATTGATGGGATGGATACGGCTGACGAAAAGCTGACCTTTGATATCCGCCGCAAGGTCGGATTGGTTCTGCAAAATCCGGATAATCAGCTTGTCGCCAGTATCGTTGAAGAGGATGTCGCCTTCGGTCCCGAGAATCTCGGGATTCCCTCCGATGAAATCCGCGAGAGAGTAGATGAAGCGCTGAAGGCTGTCGATATGTACGATCATCGCAAAAACGCGCCGCATAAGCTCAGCGGCGGTCAAAAGCAGCGTGTGGCGATCGCCGGTATTATCGCAATGCGCCCCGACTGTATCGTGCTGGATGAGCCGACGGCGATGTTGGATCCGAAGGGCAGGCAAGAGGTGCTTGACACGATCCTCAAGCTCAACCGTGAAAACGGGATTACCATCGTCATGATTACCCATTATATGGAAGAAGCCGTCCTTGCCGACAGGGTGTTCGTCCTCGATAACGGAAGGATGCTGACACAGGGCAAGCCGGATGAGGTGTTCTCTCAGGTGGAGCTGTTGAAAAAACACCGTCTGGACGTCCCTCAGGCTACCGAGCTGTGTCATAAGCTGCGTTCCTGGGGCGTCGCTATCAAGAAGCTGCCGCTTTCCGAAGAAGCGTGCGTTTCTCTGCTTAAGGAGGTGCTGGGATGAGCTTGCTCAGCGTAAAGGAGCTTTCCTTCCTCTATTCTAAGGGAACGCCCTTTGAACACAAGGCTGTCGATCAGGTCAGCTTTGAGATCGAGCGCGGCGACTTCATCGGGATTATCGGTCATACAGGCTCCGGTAAGTCAACCTTGGTGCAAATGCTCAACGGGCTCTTAAAGCCAACCTCCGGCTCGATTACGCTCGATGGGATCAATATTTGGGATAAACCGAAGGAGATCCGCAAGATTCGCTTTAAGGTTGGCTTGGTATTCCAGTATCCCGAATACCAGCTGTTTGAAGAAACCGTCGAGAAGGATATCGCGTTTGGTCCTACCAATATGGGACTGAATGAAGCAGAGGTCAAAGATCGCGTCATCAAAGCGGCACAGTTTGTTGACTTGAAGCCGAATCTATTACAGAAATCCCCCTTCGATCTTTCCGGCGGTGAAAAACGCCGCGCGGCAATTGCCGGCGTTATCGCGATGGATCCCGATATTTTGATTCTCGACGAGCCGTGTGCCGGGTTAGATCCCTTAGGTAGAGATATTCTGCTTACCCAAATCTATCGTTATCATCAAGAGCGCGGCAATACGGTGCTGTTAGTTTCCCATTCCATGGAGGATGTCGCGTCGGTATGTGATAAGGTGCTTGTGATGAACCATTCACGCCTCGAAATGTATGATACCTGTAAAGAGGTATTCTCTCAGGGAGATCGTCTGGCTTCCATGGGGCTTCGTATTCCGCAGATAACGGCGATCGTCGATTCCCTGATTGAGATGGGATTTCCGCTTTCTAAGGGTACCTTGACCGTAGAGAGCGCGGTTTATGAGATCACGGAGTATCTGAAAAAGGAGGGACGGCTGTGAGAGATATAACCCTCGGTCAGTACTTCCCGGCAGATTCGGTGATTCACCGACTCGATCCACGCGTGAAGATACTCAGCCTGATCGCGTATATTGTACTGGTTTTCTGTACGTTTCATTTTACCTCGCTCGCGTTTATCGCGGCGACGGTGCTGACGATCATCCTGATGACGAAGGTACCGCTCAAAATGTATCTGAAAAGCCTGAAGGTCATTATCATCATTGTGATCATCACTTCGATACTGAACCTGTTTTACGGAACGGGCGAGCCGATTTTTCAATGGGGGATCATCAAGATAACCTATGACGGCATCCGCAACGCGGTTTTTGTCTGTGTGCGTATCATTTGCCTGATCCTGCTCAGCTCCGTACTGACCTTCACCACCTCGCCGACCGATATGACAGACGCGCTGGAACGCCTGATGAAGCCGCTGACGGTTTTTCATGTCAAGGTGCACGAGATCGCGATGATGATGACGATCGCCCTGCGGTTTGTACCGACCTTGCTTGAAGAAACCGACAAGATCATGGCGGCGCAGAAGGCGAGAGGTGCGGATATGGAAAGCGGCGATCTTTTCGCGCGTATCAAGGCGTTGGTACCGGTTTTGGTGCCGTTGTTTGTATCCGCCTTCAGACGCGCCTATGAGCTGGCTACGGCGATGGAGTGCCGCTGTTATCGCGGCGGTGAAGGCAGAACGCGCATGAAGCAGCTCCATTTAACTAAGCGCGATTTTATCAGCATCGTATTTACGGCGTTTGTGATAGCAGGCGTTGTCTTACTGAACATTTTCGGACACGTTCTTATTCCTTCATTTGTATGAGAAATTTACTGTTAACTCTTTCTTATTGCGGCAAAAATCTACACGGATGGCAGATACAGGAGAATGCCCTTACCGTTCAAGAGGTGTTCCAGGACGCACTGTGGCAGATCATCCATGAGCATCCCGATATCAAGGGCTGTTCCCGTACCGACAGCGGCGTTCACGCCAATATGTATTGCGTCTCTATGAAAATTGAGCATCCGATCACCGAGGATCATTTGATGATGGCAATGAATCGCTATCTTCCCGATGATGTTGCGGTGTGGGCGGTACGCGAGGTAGGGGAGGATTTCCACGCCCGTTATTCCTGCAAGGGAAAGGAATATATCTATAAAATCTGGAACAGCCGCGTCCGTAATCCGTTTTTGAACGGGCTTTCGCTGCATTATCGCTACGAGATGGACGTCGAAAAGCTTTGCAGAGAGGCGCAGGCGTTTGTCGGAACACATGATTTTACCTCGTTTTGTACGCTCGATAAACGCGAAAAAGGTGATTTCACGCGAACGGTTCATTATTTTGATGTGAAGCGCGAGGGCGAATTAGTTACGATGACAGTAGCTGCCGACGGTTTCCTGTATAACATGGTGCGGATCATGGTCGGAACCTTGCTCGCGATCAACAACGGGCGCATCCCGTATGGAACGCTTTCGGATATTATCAAGGCGGAGAACCGCAGTGCCGCCGGACCGACTGCACCTCCCTGCGGTCTGTATTTGAATAAAGTTTTTTATTGATTTAATGGAATCGGGTGAGAATATGAGTGATAAAGAGAAACGCTTTGCGGATGCAGATACTTCTTCAACCGAAGAAAAGCAATCCGAAATGACTGAGAATACGGAAGAAGCTTCCCCTTCTCACGCTGTCGGAAAGCATGAATATAAAGCGAAAAGATTAAAAGATAAGAATTCCAAAAAGCTTGAAAAGAAGCTGAAAAAACAGCTTAAACGCGAGAAGCGCTCTCATACCGAGGAGTTCGATGACGAGGAGATGTCTCCGGAGGATATGGAAGACCGGTCAGATGACATGATCCCTGTCAGAAAGAAAAAATCCAACACCAAGCGTATCATCGCCGTCGTGTTGATCGTTGTCCTTTTGTTCGGCGTTGTATTCTTTGCGTTCAATACCGACAAGTTTTCTATCCATAATATTACGAATTTCTTTCGCTACGGCGTCTTTAATGCCGACAGTGAAGAAAAATTCCCCTTGGATATCAAGGGCGAAAGTATCAGCAGCGGTAATTTTCAGCGGATCGGTCAGGATATCTGTTATTCCTCCGAAACCAAAACGAAGCTGTTGAATAACTACGGAAAAACGATCTTTTCGGTTCAGCACGCTTTCATTGATCCCGTTTTGACCGTCTGTAACAAGGGCGCTTTGGTCTATAACCTCGGCGGTACCGGCTATCAGCTTATCAGTAAGGAGGGCGAGGTGTTCAGCGCCGAGATGAAGGATGATATCCTTGTCGCCGATTGTTCCGACAGCGGCGTATATGCCATCGTCACCGAAAGCGGCGGTTATCTCTCGAAGCTGTATGTGTATAACGAAGATAACGAACAGATTTTCGCTTATTCCTTCGCGGATTATTATGTTACCTCCGTCAGCCTGAATTCTTCCGGCAGCCGGGCGGTGGTAGCGGGTGTATCAGCCCTGAACGGCATCAATATCGCTTCGCTGTATGTTTTGGATTTCACCAAGGATACGCCGCTGTATTTTTCAGAGCTTGAGAACAATATTATATATAAGACTTCATATGTTAACGATAAGTACGCTTGCGCCATCGGGCGCTCCTCGTCCTATTCTTTTAACACCAATAACGGCGACCTCGTCGCCTATGATTATGCTGGCAGAACGCTGACCGCTTATGATGTGAATAAGGATACCGGTACTTATACGCTGTCGCTCTCTAACTCGGGTGACGGCAGAAACTGTGATATCGTTTCATTCAATTCGGGCGGTAAAGAGGAAAAGAGCTTTACGGTCGATGATAAGATCATTGATATTTCCACCTATAAAGGCAGAGTCGCATTGATGTCCAACGAAAAGGTCATGCTGTATGCCAAGGACGGTAATCGAATCTCTGAGAAAGCGCTCGCCTCCGATCCTCATTCTGTTGTATTATATACGGGATCGGACGGTTACATCCTCTGTACCGGCTATATGGACGCCGAAACAATCTGAGGTACCTATGATTTTTGATATTTTTCTGATCGCTGTATTCATCCTGTTGATCATCATCAACATTCGTCGGGGCGCGTTAAGAGCGCTGGCTGGCGTTCTTGCCAGCCTGATCTCTCTATTTGCGTCCACCGCGCTGGGCACGGTATTAGCCGAGACGGTATACACTTCCTTGTTTTATCCGGCTATCAGCAAATCCATCGTGAACGCCGTATCCGAAAAGGGAGCCGATGTAGCCGGCAAGGTGGCGGACTCTTTGCCGAAGTGGCTGTCCGGCGTATTGGACGCCGCCGGAGGCGATGTGGCAAAAATCCTCGAACAGCCGATCGCGAACGCCGGCGATTCTGTTGCCAAAGCGGTTGATACGGCGATCCGACCGATCGCCATCAGCCTGCTGACCTTTTGTATTACGCTGGTCTTATTCCTGATCTTCTTTATCATCCTGCGTTTCCTGATAGCGAAGCCCTTACAAAAGGTCGCCGAGCTGCCGGTAATCAACGGGATCAACCGTTTTTTCGGCGCATTGATCGGCTTGCTGGAGGCTTTTTTGATCGTCAGCATGGCGGCTTATCTTATCAAACTGGTTTTATCTCACTCAGGTTCACAGTTTGGATGGTTCAGCGAATCAACAATTTACAATTCCTTCATCTTTTATCATTTTTACAGTGGTAATATATTCACATGGATCAGTTCGCTTTTTATCGGTCGATAACGTCTGCCGGAACTCGGAATTCGGAAATCATCTTCATTCGTTGATAAATAGACAAGGGAATAGAATTCAAATTTGGGGAAAGATTTATGAGTACAGAAACTAAAAACGAAGTAATTAGTAAGGATTTGATGACGATACCCAACGCGATCTCGTTCATCCGTATACTGTTGATCACGCCGTTTGTTGCCTTCTTTGTTGCGGCAAAGTATATTACCGGAAACTATATCCCGGCGATTTTGATCCTGGCGATATCGGGTGTTTCGGATATTTTTGACGGATTGATCGCACGTAAGTTTCATCAGGAGTCAGAGCTCGGAAAGGTATTGGATCCGCTGGCGGATAAGCTGACGCTGATTGCCGTAGGAATATGTCTGATCTTTATCGAGCCGTATGTGCTTCCCTTGATGATTATTATGGTGCTTAAGGATGTGCTGATGATCATCGGCGGTACCATCATCATCAACAAGGGCGTGATTCCGCCGAAATCCTCATGGTACGGTAAGGCGAGTACCTTCATGTTCTATGTTTCCGTGACCATGGTAGTCGTGATGGAAATCTTCAATTATCATAACAAAACCCTGTCGCTCTCTGTCCTCAGCCTGACGGCAGGCATGATGATCTTCTCGCTGGTGAATTATGCGATCATTTTCTTTAAAATACAAAAACAGCTGAAAGAAAAAGAAGCCCAGACTTCGGTACAGGCTTCTATTACCGATAAAAAGTAAGGAAGGAGTAGCGATATGATTTGTTCCAAATGTCAAAAACGTCCTGCCGTGGTGTTTGTCTCGAGCAACAAGGATGACCAGCAGCCGCGCGGTTATTGTTTGATGTGCGCCAAAGAGCTCGGCATCAAGCCCGTTGAAGATATTATAAAAAAGATGGGAATCTCTCCCGAGGAGCTGGAAACGGTTCAGGAGCAGATGGATTCTATCATGGAGAACATGGGCGATATGGGCGATATGTCCCAGATTGCGGAGAATATGGGCTTACAGAATACAGATGCGGACGCGTCTGCAAACGATGAAAACGAGGAAGAGGACGGCTTCACTCCCGGCGGAGCCCCTTCATTCCCGAACTTTTTCAATATGTTCGGCGCGAATAACGCTGCCCAGAATAACGCCAAGAACGGTGAGAAAAAAGGAAAAGAAAAACGGCAGCAAAAGAACCGTAAGCATATCGGGCTTTACTGTGAGGATCTGACCAAGAAAGCGCGCTCCGGCAACATCGACAACGTGATCGGCAGAGAAAAAGAGATTGAGCGTGTCATTCAGATTTTGTCACGTCGCACCAAAAACAATCCCTGCCTGATCGGTGAACCCGGCGTCGGTAAAACGGCGATTGCCGAGGGACTCGCCCTGCGTATCGCGCAGGGGAAGGTTCCTCACCGTTTGAAGGATAAAGAGATTCAGCTTCTCGATTTAACCGCCCTGATCGCCGGTACCCAGTTCCGCGGTCAGTATGAGAGCCGTATCAAGGGCTTGATGAAAGAGGTTAAGGAAGCCGGAAACATCATCCTTTTTATTGACGAGGTGCATAATCTTGTCGGCGGCGGCGACAGCGAAGGCACCATGAATGCCGCGAATATCCTCAAGCCTGCCTTATCCCGCGGCGAGATTCAGGTCATCGGCGCGACCACCTTCAACGAATACCGCAAGTATATCGAGAAGGATTCTGCGCTCGAACGCCGTTTCCAGCCCGTCAAGGTGGCTGAGCCGAGTATCGGCGATACCATTGATATCCTGATGGGCATCAAGGAATATTATGAAAAGCATCATAACGTTGCAGTAGGAGAGGATATCATCCGCAAGGCGGCGGTATTCTCTGAACGATATATTACCGATCGCTTCCTGCCCGACAAGGCGATTGATTTGTTGGATGAAGCCTGTGCTTGTGCGTCTCTGCGAAACAAGGAGCGCGAACAGTATGAAACCCTCATGGACGAGAAATTAGTCCTTCAAGCGACGAAAGAAACCATCTCTGCCGAAGAGACCGTCGATTATGAAGCGCTCGCTACCGTGACCTCTGAGCTGGCGCGCGTAGAAGAGCAGCTCACCGGCTTTGACGAAACGACGCTGACCGCCCAGGTCACCGAGGTTGATCTTGCCAATGTGATCGAGCTTTGGACGGGTATTCCGCAGTCCAGAGTCCGCGAGAATGAGCTGTTGAAGCTCAAGGATATTGAACTCGCCTTAAAGAAGAAGATTATCGGTCAGGATGAAGCGGTAGACGCTTTGGCGAAAGCGATCAAACGCTCGCGTGTACAGATATCGCCGCGCCGCCGACCGGCGTCCTTTATCTTCGTCGGACCGACCGGCGTCGGTAAGACCGAGCTGGTGAAGGTGCTGTCGCTCGAATTGTTTGATACCCCCGAGACTTTGATCCGTCTGGATATGTCCGAATTCATGGAGAAGCATTCGGTCTCCAAGATCATCGGTTCTCCTCCCGGCTATGTCGGTTATGATGAAGCCGGTCAGGTGACGGAGAAGGTACGCCGCAGACCGTATTCGGTCCTGCTGTTTGACGAGATTGAAAAGGCGCATCCCGATGTGATGAATATCCTTCTCCAGATTCTTGATGAAGGCAAGCTCACCGATGCACACGGCAGAACGGTTGATTTCTCCAACACGGTGATCGTGATGACCTCCAATGCCGGATCAGCCAACCGGGAAAACGCTCTCGGCTTCGGTAAAACACAGGAGAGCGCCGTGCGCGACAGCGTGATGAAAGGACTCAGAGAATTTCTGCGTCCCGAATTCCTTGCTCGTGTTGACGAGATCATCGTCTTTAAGAATCTGAATGAAGAGGATTTTATCAAGATTGCCGATCTGATGCTGAGCGAATATATCGAAACGCTTCGCGAGAAGGGGATCGAATTCCGTTTTGATGAGGCAGCTTGTCGGTATCTTGCTCAAAAATCCTGTAACGGTCAGTCCGGCGCGCGTGATCTGCGTAATCTGATCCGCAAAGAGGTTGAGGATAAAATTACGGAACAGATGATCCTGCGCGGAGAGGGCGGCATCGCCGGTATCGCCTTGTCAGCGGACGGAGATCATCTTACTGTAGAAACAATCTGACACGAATTAAGTTGATGTTGATTCATTTGGGGGCGTAATTGCATAGACGGATTTTTTGTCAATCCCCCATAATTGGCTCATATACTAAAGGTGATGTATCCCAAATCCAAGATTTGAGTTACATCACCTTTTTGTAACAGCGCTCTAATACTAAGTAGCAATAAAACACTTTAATATCTATTGCGGAGAATTCCGCATAACTGCGTTGTCAGTCTTGACAGGCGCCAGCC